>JAUWXH010000221.1 GCA_030616465.1 Planctomycetota bacterium
CTCGCATCTCGCGTGCGCTTCACCTTCTCGGGGATGACCGCGGCCACTCCCGCGGTGCAGTACAGATTCCCCACCCCGTCCTTGGCAAGTTGGACACCCGCCCGATTTGCGACCTGACCTCCGTGCGCGGCACCCGCGCACGTGAAGATCAACGTCTCCCCTTCGGATCCGGGACTTGTTGCCATTGTGTATCTCCCTGTCTGTGGGCCGACCCCGAGGGTCGTCGCCGGCACTCAGGCGGATAGCTGCCGCACGATCTCCTCGCGACAGCCGGACAGGGTGAGGCCGGACTTCGAGAGGACGCGCTGGGCCAGGCTGCCTTTCTCACGCAGCAGGGCCAGCAGCAGGTGCTCGCTGCCGATCTCCTTGGACTCGAGCTGTGTGGCTTCGTCGATTGCCAGGGCCATGACGTTGCGGAAGTGCGGTGAGCCGGGCAGCCGCCCGAAGACCCAGGTATCTTCCTTGTCGCGTTGCTGGAGTTTTTCGATTGCGGTCCGCGCCCGGGCCTCGCTGATCTTGAACTTCTTGAGCACCTTCGGGCCGAGGCCGCCGCCGTGACGCAAAATGGCCAGCAGGATATGCTCGGTTCCGACGTACTCCAGGCCGAACTCGTAGGCAATCTCGTTGGCCAGCTTGACGACCGCCTTGCCGTCGGCGTTGAGGTGTTGAAACGGCATCGAGCATTCCCCTTAGGTGAACCAGACTCCCTTGAGCCATTTATACCCCAGCGACAAAAGCGCGACAAGCACGGTGAAAACGAGCGTGATCTTCAGCAGCCGAAGCCGGTGGCGCAGCTCCAGATCACGCATTTGGCGGAGCTGCTCGTGCAGCTCGACGATCTTGTGGTCGATGCGCTGCTCGATGTGGTCGAGCTTGGCGTTCACACGGGCCTCGATCTCGTCCAGCTTGACGGCGATGTACGTGTCCGCCGCTCCGCGGAGCTTCTCCGCCATGTCGTGCAACACGCGTACGCGCTTGTAGGCCGAGTCGGACAGGGCCTGCTGCTCGGTGGCGGCGGAAGCCGCTTCGTCCGAGGGTTCCGGCTTGGCGGGGGGCTCGACCAGCTTTCCCAAGGTGACCGAGACCACGTCGCGGCCGAGCTGACGGACATAGCTCGTCAGGCCGCCGAAGAGCGAACGGCGTCCGGCCCGCGTACGCCGCTTTGCCAAAGGTGCGGCACCGGGGTCGGCCGCGGCGGGGTCGGATCCGGGCGTGTCCGGGGGCGAAGGCGGAACAGGCCGTGTTTCGGAGTGTTCGTCCATGCGTCACACCTTTGTGTGCAGCCACCAGATGATGACCAGCAGCGCCGACCAGAACCCGATCTGCAACAGCTCCCCGGCCAGCGGTCGCAGCCGCACCGTCACCACCTGGTAGGCCAGGTACGTCCGCAGCAGGCGTTTGCCGGGGTCGGTGCCCGCCAACACGCGACGGACCCGCCACGCCGCGCTCCACACCGTCAGAACCGCGTAGATCGCCAGGAACAGAAACAGCGTGCTGCGGAATACTGTGAATGGGTCGAGCTCGCTGAACACGCTTACCGCCCCGCTACGTGACGACCTGTGAAACCCCTTCATAGAGGGCCGAACCGATCCGTACGAACGTGGCCCCCTCCTGGACGGCGACGCCATAATCTTGGGTCATGCCCATCGACAGGTGCGTGCAGTCGGGCCCGACGGCCCCGCCCTGACGCAGCCGTTCCAGCAGCTCGCGCAGCCGGGCGAAGTGCGGGCGGGCCGCTTCCGGGTCCGGGTCAAACGGGGCCATCGTCATCAGACCCCGTAAACGGATGCGATCGCACGTCCCCACCGCCTCCGCCACGGCTTCCACCTCCGGCACCGCGACGCCGTACTTGCTCTCCTCTTCTGCCACGTTGACCTCGACAAATGCGTCCACCATGAGGTCGCGCGCCTCGGCCACCTTCTGGACCTCGCGGGCGAGCCGCGGCGAGTCCAGCGAATGAATAATCCGCGTATGGCCCAGCAGCGTCTTGACCTTGTTGCGCTGCAAGTGGCCGATCATGTGCCAGCGCGGGACGGCGACGGAAGCGTCAGGCGGCCGCTCCCCCGGCCCGGACCGTTCCGGCTCCGGGCCGAACAGCTCGGCCATCGTCGCCCCGACGCGCTCGGCCCGCTGGACTAGCTGCTGTACGCGGTTTTCGCCCAGTTCGTGGACGCCGACGTCCAGCAACGCCCCGATCAGATCCAGATCGACGTACTTGGTGACCGCCACCAGCCGGACGGCGGCGGGGTCGCGCCCGGTCCGTCGGCACGCATCCGTGATCGTCCCGCGCACCCGCTCAAGGTTGTCCCGCAGCCGTTTGACAACATCCGACCGTTCCATCGCTCCAGGCGCCCGGCGTAAATCTTTCCGCGCTTGTCCGCTCCACCGCATGGAGCCGGCAACACGGTCATTCTATACTGTGGCCGCCAAGATCGACACCGACGCCTTAACCCATCTGTTCCGACGCCTCAGCGGTGGCGACGCCGACTGGTGGGTCACCCTGTTCGAGCTGCTGCTGATCGGCGTGTCGGTGAACTGGTGTGCCGGCGTTTTGCAGGGCACCCGCGGCACCCGCCCCCTGCGCGGAATGTTGATCGTACTAGTCGTGGCCACGCTGCTCGTACGCGTGCTTTCGGCCCGCATGGGTTGGGTGCGGCTGGAACTGCTCTACGGTTACTTCGTCTTCGGGCTCGCCTTCATTGCCCTGGTCGCCTTCCAGCCCGAACTGCGTCGGGCGTTTATCCGGGCCGGCGACGTCCGTTTCCTGCGGCGCGGCACCCCGCAATCGAAGGTGATGGCGGCGTTGGTGAAAGCGGCTGGCGACCTCTCACGTAACCGCTACGGGGCGTTGATCGCCATCGAGCGCAGCGTGGACCTGCGCGGCTGGGCCGAGAACGGGACGACCATCAACGCCGAGGTGTCGGCGAGCCTGCTCAACACGATCTTCTTTCCCAATTCGCCGCTGCACGATTTGGGCGTGATCATCAAGGGTCGGCGGGTGCTGGCCGCCAACTGTCAATTCCCGCAGGCCGACAGCGACGAGGTGGATGCCGCCCTCGGCAGCCGACACCTGGCCGCCATCGGGATGAGTTACGAGTCGGATGCTCTGGTGCTGGTGGTGTCGGAGCAGACCGGGACCGTCTCTCTGGCAGACAACGGGCAGTTGACGCGCTTCTTGTCGCTGGAAGACCTGGCGGACGAGCTGACCAGCCGGCTCGGCGGCCAGATCGCACCGGCACCCGGGAAAGCCGCCCGCGGCCGCCGCCTTTCCAAGACCTGGCGGATCGCACGGCGGGTGCTGGTGGTGGTGCCCTTGACGCTGGTGATCTGGTACTTGGCCGACCAGGCCACCCAGCGTAGCGGGGATGCCGAGGTGCAAATCGCCATCAGGCCCCACGACCCCGTCATCCACGTCGACCCACGCTCACGCAGATTCAGCGTTACCTTCGTCGGCTCGACACGTGCCATCGAACGTTTGCAGACCGATACGAAGGAACGCCCGCTGGAGGTCGAATGGTCCCTGCCCGAGTCCTATTCGCGCCCCGAGCGCCACACCATCCCCGCCAAAGATATGATCGAAGACCTCCCGGCCGTCCGCGCACGCGGGGTGTCGGTCGAGAGAGTCTCGCCGGAAACGCTGACCTTTACCGTGGACCGGCTCGAAACGATCACCATGCCGGTCGTGGCGGACACCGGTCGGATCAAGGTAGGCGAACTGCGCTTTGATCCGCCGGAGGTGGAGGTCACCCTACCGAGTCGGCAGCTTGAGCGCATCCCGCAGGACGGTCGCCACGTAACCGTACGCCTCGAGGAACGGCTTGAAGGCATCTCGCCTGGTCAACCGATGTCGTTCGAGGACGTGCCCGTGGAGCCGCGGGTCGGCGAGCTGCGCGCCGTCGCCATCGAGCCGGACCGGGTCAGCGTGACGCTGCGTGTCATGGGGCTGACCCAGAAGCAGCGTCTCTCGAACATCCGCGTTTGGTTGGCCGGCAGTCCACAGGTGCTGGAGCAGTACCGGATCGAGCAGCGCGACCCGAACGAGTGGCTGATCGAACTCGAGGTCGAGGGAGACAAATCGATCGTCGAGTCGCTCCGCTCGCAGGACATCCACGCCGTTGTGCGCATCACCAGTGACCTAGCCGTGCCCACCGCAGAGTTCCGCAACGTGGAGGTCGAGGTTGTGCTGCCACTGGGGGTAACGGTGGTCGGTCCGCCACGATCAGTCTGGCTCCGGGTCGTCGAGCGGGAGGCCGTGACGCCGTGACCGGTACCCGCAGGCATGCGCCTGCGCCCTCCATCCTCTACGTTGACGACGAGTTGCTGGTGGTGGACAAGCCGCCGGGCGTGCCATCGGTGCCGGGCCGCGGGCAGGAAACCAGCCTGCCCGAACTGATCCGCGCGCGGCCCGATTTCAGCCCCGACGAACCGCTGCGCGTCGTGCATCGACTGGACAAGGACGCGAGCGGCGTGATCGTCTACGCGCGCACCCTCGACGCGCAGCGCGGACTCGTCCAACAGTTCGCCGAGCGACGCGTTGACAAGACCTACCAGGCGCTGGTGAGCGGGTACGTCGAGGCCGACGGGCAGGTGGAGCTCAAACTCTATTACGACAAACGCTCGGGTTGCGCACGGACGTCCCAGCGGCGCGGCAAACCCGCCCTGACGTGCTTTCGCGTCCTGCAACGCCTGCCCGGCAATACCCTGCTCGAATGCCGCCCCGTAACCGGGCGCACCCATCAAATCCGCGTCCATCTGGCCGCTATCGGCCATCCGCTCAGCGTTGATCCGCAATACGGCGGCGGCCAGGCGGTCTA
>JAUWXH010000441.1 GCA_030616465.1 Planctomycetota bacterium
ATGCACGCCCCAGCCGTCTCGGAGCCTCCCGCCCAGGAACAACGGCCGGCCGCAAGTGGCTGGCCGTTAGCGGGCCACTCGATGAGACCGGGATGATGACACCGACCAGTCCGACCTCGGCATCCTGCTCGCCGACTGGGGCTGCGGGACGTGATCCGGAGAGCGCCAATCGTCGGCATCCTGCTGGCCAACTGGGGCACGGACTGCAAGTGTGACCTTTGCCATTCAGCGCACTCCAGCCTCGTCGTGCGCGTCTCGGGCCGGGCAGGCGGATGAAGCGCGGCCGCGCGGCGCTTGAATCGGTGCCTCAAACGCCTGGGAGATGAAGTGCCGCACCAGCGCTTGCCCCGATAAGACAGCGCTCTCGTGATGGCCCGGCGCATCCGTGAGCGATTCCTGCGACTGTCTGGGCCATCTGGGGGGTACAATAATGTCAAGGTTGGTTGGTATGTCGCCGCCGGCTCGGGGCGGTCAGCGGTCTCCAGAGCGGCGTTCACCTCGCACGGCGGTGTGAGGTGCTGCGGGGCTCGGTTGTGATGTGGCGAGCCTGTCCGGGTACGCAAGGAGAGAAGTGATGCTCCCACCGAGGATTGCCCTGGCCGTATTGCGTCGCGCGTTTCTGGCCGGCCTGCTGCTGTTCGGCAGCACGGTCGTGCGCGCGGAGGTTCGCTACGTCGAAGACAATGCGGCCGAAGGGGGCGACGGGCTGACGTGGGAAACGGCGTACCGCTACCTCCAGGACGCGCTGGCCGAAGCCGCGGCCGACCCGGCCATCACCGAGATCCGTGTCGCAGCCGGCATCCAGACCCCGGATCGCGATGAAGCCGGTGGCGTCACACCGGGCGACCGTCTGGCGACCTTCGCTCTGCGGGACAACCTGCACATCGGCGGCGGCTATCGGGGACTGTCCGGCGGCGGTGACCCGAACGATCGGGACACGACCCTGTTTCAAACGGCGCTGAGCGGGGACCTGGACGGCGACGATGGCCCCTGGTTCGCCCGCAACACCGAAAACTCGTGCGTGATCGTGACCGCCTGGCTGAACGACGCGACCGCCGTGCTGGACGGGTTCACCATCATGGGCGGCAACGCCGACGCATACGGGGCGCCCGCGGGGGCCGGCGTCGCCTGCCTGGGTGCCAGCCCCACCATCGTCGATTGCACGTTCGGCAGTTGTGAGGCGTCGACCTACGGCGGCGGGCTCTACGCCATGGGCGAGCTCATCATCGACGACGAGTACTACACGTTTCCGTGCACGCCGGTGCTCCGTGGCTGCCGCTTTGACGGCTGTCGGGCCAGCGAGGGCGGCGCGGTGTGCTGCCAACTGGCGAGCGTCACAATGATCGACTGCCTCTTCACGCGGAACACGGCGCGGAACGACGGCGGCGCCGTACGCCTGAAATTCCAGTCGATCGACATGGCAACCTCCGTGCTAATCAACTGCGCGTTTCGTGGGAACATCGGCGTGGACGGGGGCGCGCTGGCCGACGACCACAACGAGGCCGACCTCGTCAACTGCGTCTTCAGCGGCAACGTGGCCAGCCATCGCGGCGGGGCGGTATACGCGGGGGCCGTCTTTCACGCGGACGACTACTTCACGATGGTCAACTGCACGGTCGTCGCCAATCACGCTGCCAACTACACCGGCGGCATCTATAGCGCCAGCATTCGCGGCGTGAAACTGGGCAACTGCATCTTCTGGGCCAACGAACACCCCGACGGCTCGGACGAGGCGGCTCAGGTGTTCGGCGGCGGGCCGATCGTCAACTACTCCTGCATCCAGGGCTGGACCGGAGGCCTGGGCGGCACGGGCAATACGGGTACCGATCCCCTGCTGATCGATATTGACGGACCGGACGGAGCGTTGGGAACCGCCGACGACAACGCGCGCCTGCGGCCCGCGTCACCCGGCATCGATGCGGCCGACAACACCGAGCTGCCAACTGATCAGTTTGACCTCGACCAGGACGGCGACACCGGTGAGCTATTGCCGGTGGACCTCGATTACGAACCGCGTCTGGCAGACGACCCGAACGTTCCGGACACGGGCAACCCGCCGGGGGCGCCGGCGCACGTGGACATGGGGGCGTATGAGGGCGCCCGGCCAGCTTTCATCATCGCCGGCACTCCGGTGACCGTGCCGGAGGGCGAAACCGCCCAGTTCACCGTGGCACTGGCTCAGGATCCGCAGGGCGAACTCACGGTGACGGTCGCGCGACAGAGCGGCGACGTGGATATCACCATCGTCTCCGGCGAGACGCTGGCGTTTAACTCGGAGAACTACGCCGAGCCGCAGCCGGTTGTCCTGGCCGCGGCGCAGGATCCGGACGTCACGTCCGACACGGCGTGTCCTCGCAACCCGGATCGCCGTTGCCCACGCAACAGTCGCTGAACTCAGGATCGTCGCCATCGAGGTCCCCGGTCAGGATCGTATCATTGGCGACGAAATCCCGCTGGGCCGGGTCGGTGTCGCCGGCTGCGAAACCGCCGTAGACGGCCAACCCGTTTAAGAGCTGGAATGCGTCTCGCCGGTCGCCGCCCGGCGGCGCGGGAGTGTAGGTGCCTTTGGCGACCCATATCTCGGTGACTTCCGCGTGCTCGGCAGCCGTCGCCAACGCGTCGCGCAACTGGTTGTACGCGTCGGCCCAGCTCAGCCCCGTGTTGAGCCCCGTGGCAGCGGCGTCCACGTACAGCCGCGCCGGCGCCGGGTCGTCGTCCGCCTCGGTGGCTGTCACATCGATCGCGTGAACGCCCGGCGCGCTGACC
>JAUWXH010000493.1 GCA_030616465.1 Planctomycetota bacterium
GCAAGACATCGTCGGTTACGGGGGGCTGCTCCTGGGCTTCGACCCGGTCGCCGTGGACACGGTCGGACTCGAGATGCTGGCGGTGGAACGGCGACGGGGGGGACTGACCGGTGGCCGGCTCGATGTCCGCTACCTGTCCGCGGCGGGTGACGCCGGCGTCGGACACTGGCGACCCGGACGGCTCGAACGTGTCGGGCTGTAGCGGCGGGCGGCGGACCCGCCGCGGCGCCCGGCCGTGAAAGCCCGGCAAACCCCGTTTTTTGGGGTTGACACGCCCATCGCGGTCGATAAACTATAGTAGATAGCAGAGACGACGGGACTGTTGGACGATTGTCATTGGGTTCATAGCTGTCATCCGTAGTCGTTCATAGCAATCCTTTGTTTTGGTCATCTTCTCGCTCCCGCTGTCACCAGGCCTGCTCCCGGGTGAGTGTCCGCGCTGCATCCGGGAAGCGGGCGGCCGAAAAGCGTGATTGACTGGGATTACTCCGCGCGGTGTCTGTGCCCATGCGGCACCAGGCTGCGGTCCGGTGGTCGGGCCGCGGCGGTGCGCGGCGGTCGGTTCGGCTGCGCCGAGCGGCAGGCGAGGTGTGAGCCTCGCAGTTCTAGTTTGCTCTTATTTGGCGTTCCGCAAGTCGCCGGGCGGCGGATCGGCCGGGACCGGGTTCATGGGTGAGTTTTAGGAGGTCTTCCGTGAAGAGAAAGGCGTTCACACTAATTGAGCTGCTGGTAGTGGTGGCGATCATCGCCCTGCTGATCTCCATTCTGCTACCCAGCTTGTCTCGTGCGCGTGAGCTGGCCAAACGGGCGGTATGCTCGGCCAACTTGCGTGGGATTGGGCAGGGCGAGCACATTTACTCGAACGACCACTACGAGTGGTTCCCGCATCATTACTACGTGCCCACCTACAGCCAGCCGCAGGAAGTGCCACAGAGGCACCAGATCCTCTTCGTCGGGTACATGGGATCGGCCGAGGAACCCACCATCACGCAGGAGGTCGTGGATCCGCCGGCGAACCAGAACGAGCACGAGTCTGACAGCACATCGGCTTCTCACCCAAGCCGAGCGATGTTCCTGCTGGTCATCGCGGGTCACTCCACCCCGGGCGAGTTCATCTGCCCCAGTTCGGCCGACGGCGCGGATGACCTGCGCAACCGCGAAAGCGATTCGGAGGGCGGGTTGGCCCAGTCCGCGGCTCAGCCGGGCAAGAACCGCTTTGAGTTCCGCGGATATCCCTATATGAGCTACGGCTATCAGTTGCCTTACGCGCGGCGTGGCAAGCCGCGTGGGACCATGGACGTGCGTATGCCGGTCAACGCCGACAAGGGGCCCTTCTTTACGGCGGATGCGGAACACTCGGGAAGCCGGACGACTGCCGACATCGAGTCCGGCGTCACCGAGCTGCCCGACGAGGGAGACTTCGACGACGAGGAGCTGATCCTCAGGATCGGTTCCGAACGTTGGCGGCCGTATAACAGCCAGAACCACAACGGCGAGGGGCAGAACGTGCTCTTCGTGGACAGCCACGTCGAGTTCATTAAGCGGCCGCTGGCCGGCGTGGGCTACGACAATATTTACACGTACCAGGACAGCTGGACGGAACCGATGTCAGTCTATCGGGGCGTGATACCGGCGGACCGTTACGGGCCGCTCTCTAACACCGACTCGGTGATAGTGCCGTAGGCCCCTGCGCTGGCGAGGACTTGGCGGGGCGGGCCGGATCGCGACGATCCCCCGCCCCGCTTGTTTGCGCGGTGAATGGCGGGGCGGGGATGGGCCCCGCGCCAGCGGTCGGTGGCTGTTCAGCGCCGCGAGCGGTTGCAGTTGACCCATTCAGCGGCGGTGTGCTAGCCTAGCGTTATGAGCGTTGCGAAGACGAGTAACGGGGCGGTGCCGAGTTCGCCGTGGGTTGCCCGCGCGCGCCTGGTGCTGGCAATTGCACTGGTTTGGGCCGGGCTGCACTTCGTGATCGACCAGACCGTGCTGGCGCGCGGGCTGCAGCGCCCGGTGGTCATCCTCGCTTCCGGGTCGGGCCTGCTGGCCGCGCTGGCCGTTGCCGTCGTGCTGTGGGTCGGCGCGGTTGTCGGGACGCTGCTGGCCGGCGTCCGCGAGAACACGCGGACACTCTTCGCTATCGGGGTGGCGTTGGCGCTTTGGGCCGCCGGCGACGGGACTATGGACGATTGGCTGCTGCTGCAAAACCAACTCGTCCAGGATCCCCGCGGCGCGCCCTACTGGCCACTGCTGGGCGAATACGTGTACCTGGGCGTCGTGATTGTCGGCGTCGCCG
>JAUWXH010000079.1 GCA_030616465.1 Planctomycetota bacterium
CGCGGCAGTTCACGGACGCTGACAACGTGCTCGAACTGGGCTGCGGAACCGGCATCTTCTCTGCGATGATCGCTGAGCGGGTCAAGCACCTGACGGCAACGGACTTCAGCCCGGAAATGCTGAAGCAGGCGACGCAGCGGCTGGGCGGCTACCAGAACGTTGAATTGCGGATGGAAGACGCCTGCCACACCTCGTTCGCGGATGACTCGTTCAGCGCCCTGCTGGCAGTGAACCTGCTGCATCACGCGGACGCGCCGGCCGCCGTCGTGCGGGAGTGCCAGCGCGTCCTCAGGCCCGGCGGGAGAGCCGTCATCATCGACTGCGCCGGGCACGGGCGCTCCTTCCTGTCGTGGATTAGGACGGCCCTCGGCTATCTACGGCGCCGCCGGCCGGAGACAAAGGACCACCAGCACTTCTCTCCCGACGACCTGGCCGCGCTGCTTGCCGGCGCCGGCTTAGTCGTTCAAGAGAAGACGACGATGATCGGGCAACGCCGCCCTCCAATGAGGTTTATCTGCCTCCGCGCTGTGAACGCCGCCTGACCGCACCGCACAAAGAGACAGTCGCGGCAACCCGCGGGACCAGATTTCGCTGAGAGAATGAGGGTTGAGGTACTGCGCACAAGCGGGGGATAGTATCATAAGGGCCCACTCGGCTGGCGACGGAGCCGGGCGGAGGTGAACTGGGACGCGCAGTATGAGTTGGACGATGAGACACTTCTGGGGCGCATGTCTTTTCCCATTCAGCGCGATTTACGTGTTGCTCCGCGCCCTCTGGCGCAGGATTCGCGAGAGACCCTACGATTGACGGAACCTCACCGAATAGCCTGAGGGAGGTGCAGCGCCGCAGGGTTCACTGCGCGAGCCGCCCGTTCTTCGCTACGTTGTCACTTAGTCGCTCTGTGATTCGCCCACTTCCCACACGCCGGGGATGGTGGTGTTGCAGGATGGGCAATTTGAGCCGTTCATGTGATTGCGGCGGACGGTGAAGCCGCAGCGTTCGATCAGCACTTCGCCGCAAGACGGGCAAGACGTATCCTCGCAGTTGCCCACCATTCCGGGGAGGTTTCCGGCATATACGAAGCTCAGCCCGGCGTCTTTGCCGATCTGGTACGCCCCCAGCAGCGTGTCCGGCGGCGTGCGCGACTTGTCGTTCACCTTGTAGTCCGGGTGGAACGCGGTGACGTGCCAGGGGATGTCCGGCGAGACGCCGGCGATGAAGTCGGCAATTCCCTTTAGCTCGTCGTCCGAGTCGTTCAGCCCGGGCACGATGAGCGTGACGATCTCCACCCAGAAATCGAGCTTCTTCAGCAGCCGGATCGAGTTCAGCACGTTTTCCCGTATGCCGCCCAGCCGCCGGTAGGTCTTGTCCTGAAACGCCTTGAGATCGGCGTTGTACAGATCCACGTAGGGCCGCAGGTATTCGAGCACCTCCGGCGTAGCGTTGCCGTTGGAGACGTACGAGCCGACCATGCCGTGCGGCTTACCGAGCTTGAAGATCTCCACGGCCCACTCGCTGGTGATCAGCGGCTCGTTATAGGTGCTGCTCAGCACCGGGCAGCCGTGCTCGAGCGCCAGCTCCACGATGCGCTCGGCCGTCACGAACTGCGGCTCGGCGAGCGCCTTTTCGTCCCGCAGCGTCTGGCTGGTGACCCAGTTCTGGCAGAACGGACAGTGGAAGCTGCAGCCGAACATCCCGAACGAAAGCGCGTTCATGCCCGGATAGGCGTGGTAGAAGGGCTTCTTTTCGATCGGATCCATGCCCAGCGAAGAGACGTACCCGGACGGCACGCGCAACTCCCCGTCGCGGTTGAAGCGCACGTGGCAGACACCGTGGCGGCCTTTGAGCACGCGGCAGCGGTGACCGCACGCCAGACAACGCAGCGCCTCGTCCCGCTCGGGGCGTACCAGTTCGGGTGCCGCCGCGGCCGTATGCTCCGCCAGAAGTTTCCGCAACGAAATGACGGGCCTGCTCACAAGAGCCCCTTATCGAAGCAAGGCCATCACACCGGCAGACAAGCTGCCAGTGGCACCCAAGACCGGCTGTGAAACAGAGCTTCTAAGCCGGACGCAGCGCGGGTCGCCCGACGCTGTAGTACTCGAAATTATAGCGGACCATCATGCCGGGGTCATAGATGTTGCGCCCGTCGAAGATGAGCGGCTGGGACAGCTCAGCCCGGATGCGCTCGAAATCGGGACTGCGGTACTCGTTCCACTCGGTGACGACCACCAATGCGTCGGCGCCGTGCAGGGCGGCGTACGCGTCGGTGTGATAGCTGACGCGTTCGCCGAACACGGCTCGGGTGTTGTCCAAGGCGCGTGGATCGTGGACGGCGACCTGAGCACCGGCCTCGAGCAGCGCGGCGACGATCGTGATGGCGGGCGCCTCGCGGATGTCGTCGGTGTTCGGCTTGAAGGCCAGCCCCCACACGGCCAGACGCCGACCCGTCAAGTCCGCCCCCAGCCGGTCCAGGATCTTGCGGACCATACCCTGGCGCTGCTCGATGTTGCGCCGATGGACGGCGTCGAGAATTCCGCACTCCACGCCCGCCGCGCGCCCGGTGTTGGCCAACGCCTGCACGTCTTTGGGGAAGCAGCTCCCGCCGTAGCCCACCCCCGGATAAAGGAAATGGTGCCCGATGCGCGCATCCGTGCCCATGCCGCGCCGCACTTCGTCGATGTCCACCCCCAGCGCTTCACACAGCTCGGCGAGCTCGTTGATGAAGCTGATCCGGGTGGACAGATAGGCATTGGCGGCGTACTTGGTCATCTCGGCGGCCGTGCGGCTCATGAACAGGATCGGCTTGTTGTTGCGCACGAAGGGTTTGTAGAGCTCGGCGACGATTTCGCGGGCCTCGCGATCGTCGCTGCCGATCACCACGCGGTCGGGCCGCAGGAAATCCTCCACCGCGGCACCCTCCTTCAGGAACTCCGGGTTGCTCACCACGGTGAACGGCTGCTTGCTATGCGCCGCGATGGCCGACTCCAGCCGCGCTCCGGTGCCGACCGGGACGGTGCTCTTGACGACGATGATCGCGGGTGCTGCCAGGCCCTTGCCGATGCCCTCCGCGACCGCCTCGATCGCCGACAGGTCCGCGGAACCGTCCGAGCGTGGGGGCGTGCCGACCGCGATGAAGATCACGCGCGCGCCAGTCAGTCCCGTGTTCAGTTCGGTGGTAAACCGCAGCCGGCCGGCGGCCATGTTCGCGTGCATCAGCTCTTCCAGCCCCGGCTCGAAAAAGGGACATTCTCCGCGTGTCAGCGCCGCTACCTTTTGCTCGTCGGAATCAACCGCGACGACGTGGTTGCCGCTGTCGGCCAGGCATGCCCCGGTGACCAGCCCGACGTACCCGCTGCCAATAACACAGATCCGCATAGCTCACCCTGTTTGCCTGGAATCCTCGCTCCACGCCCTGTTACCCCGCCCGGATCACCGGTATATAATCACGGAAGGGTACGGTCACGCTCGCCCGGCGCGACGCTTCACGATCCGGAAACTGGGGCGTGAACGCGCTTGCTTCGGAGGTTAACGGTGCGCATCCTCGTCACCGGCTGTGCCGGGTTCATCGGGTTCCATTTGACCGCGCGCCTGCTGCAAGCCGGTCACGACGTCCTTGGCGTGGACAACCTCTCGACCGGCCAGCAGCGTTCCGTCGCCGACCTGCGGGCCCACGCCCGTTTCCGCTTTCGCGAACACGATATCACCAATCCGCTGCCTGTCGAGGCCCGATTCGACCAGATCTACAACCTCGCCTGTCCCGCCTCGCCGGCCGATTTCCAGACACGCCGGCTGGAGATCCTGGCCACCTGCTCGGCCGGCGTGAAAAACATGCTCGAGCTCGCCCGCCGCTGCGACGCGCGGCTCGTCCACGCCAGCACCAGCGAGGTCTACGGCGACCCGCAAGTCCACCCGCAGACAGAGGATTACCGCGGATCCGTCAACCCGATCGGACCCCGATCGTGCTACGACGAAGGCAAGCGCTTCGCCGAGGCGCTCATCACCGCCTACCGCACTCAGTACGGGTTGGAGACCCGCCTGGCACGCGTCTTCAACACCTACGGCCCGCGCATGCGCCCGGACGACGGACGCTGCCTGCCGAACTTCATCAACCAGGCCCTGCGTGGCGAGCCGCTGACCGTCTACGGCGACGGCAAACAGACGCGCAGCTTCTGTTACGTGACCGATCTGGTGGACGGGCTGGTGCGGCTCGCGTCGTGCGACGTGGTCGAGCCGGTTAATCTCGGGAATCCGAGCGAGATCGCGATCAACGACTTGGCGCACGAGGTCATCCGTCTGACCGGCAGTGACAGTTCGGTCTCGCACACACCGGCTCCTCCCGACGACCCGCAGGTCCGCTGCCCGGACATCACGCGTGCCCGGCGCGAGCTCGACTGGAAGCCTCTGGTCGAGCGCTCCGAAGGCCTGCTTCGCACGATCGAGTGGTTCAAGTCCAATTCCTGAGACCGCCGTTCGGCCGCGCACTGTTTCAAGCTGCCTCCGGTTTCGGGCGATACGGACGTGCGAAAGCCCTTATCAGACGGCTGAAGCCTGCATCGTCCCAGATTTCGTTTGCCCGGTCGGCACCCACCCCAGGCCGGTTTCCTTTGCAAAGCCCCGCCGCGCCAAACTCGATACTCACCTCGTGGCAACGGGGTTCTCGCCGACGGGCACGCCGCACGCTCACCCAGGCGCAACTCAGCGATCGGCGCGGGCTGAGCGACTGCGGCAGCGGCGAGGGCGGGTGGTTACCACCAAAGCGTAACGGCTGGAGAAGGCAGATGGCTCGCATCGTCATCGCTTGTGAGCAGGCCCACATCCGTCATGTTCTGACGATGTGGCTAACCCGCTATAACCACGATGTCGTCGAGGCCACTACCGGGGAGGCTGCCCGGCGGGCTTTGCAGGCCCAGCCCATCGACGTGCTCATCACGGACGCCGACCTGCTCGCAAACGACGGAAACTGCCTGCTGCCGGTCGCCTTGGACACCTGCCAGGCCCTGCGACGGGTCTTCGTGTTTGCCGAACCTGCCGACCAGCAGCACGTTCCGGCCGGCAACGCCGACCCGCGCGTGTCGTTTCTGTCCAAGCCGTTCAGCCCGGGGCAACTGCTGCTCGACATTGCGGCGGCGGTGGACGGCGCGCAGCCGACGCCGGCGGCCACCTTCGCATATCAGGCAACCACCCCCGACGCCACTGACACGCTGCCACGATCGCCGACCGCGTCGGGAGGGGATGGATGAGCAGACCGCCCCCGTTGGCGACGACGCCGTCCGCCGCTGACCGGGCACTCGTTCCAGCCGACCAGCTGCCCCCGGACTACGAGGCCTTGGCGGAGAAGAACGAGGCGCTGGGAGGCGAGTTGCTGCGCTGCTACGAGCAACTGAGCTTCGTCTTTGAGATCACCGAGCACATCGCCAACCTTCAGGACCCGGCGGCGATCCAGAACGCCCTCCTCCGCCGCTGCGCCACCATGCTCAACGCCGGCGCGCTCTTTTTCGACCGCGCCGGACGCTGCGTTCCAATCACCTGCGGCGAGACGACCGCTCGGCCGGTCGAGGTGGACGCCGAGCGACTGCAAGCAACACTCGCCGAGGAAATCGAGGCGGTTCGGCGAACAGGCCGCTCGCGGGCTGCCAACCTGACCCCCGCGGCCCGCCGTCGGATCGGCAACGTGCACGTCCTGCTGGGGACGCTGCGCTGCCGCCCGGCGGGTTCGCACGACCCGGCCGGCGTGGTCATCGCCCTGCGCGACGGACGCGAGCCACCCTTCGACGCGGGAGACCCCTTGGCCTCACAGGCGGTTCTGGGCTACGGCGGCCACATCCTCAGCAACGTGCGGATGGTTCAGCACCTCAAACAGACCGCGCTCGAGACGGTCTGCGCGCTGACCAACGCGATTGATGCCAAGGACAACTACACCAGCGGCCACTCCGAGCGTGTCGGCTGGCTAGCGACGCTGACGGGCCGCGTGCTGGGTCTGCCGGGCGCGCAGCTCCAAATGCTCGAATGGGCCGGGATGCTGCACGACGTCGGCAAGATCGGCGTGCCCGAACACACCCTCAACAAGCCCGGCCGCCTGACCGCCGCCGAGTTCGAGCAGATCAAGCTCCATCCACGCCTGAGCTACGAGGTGCTCAAGCCGGTGGCCAGCCTCCAACCCGTGCTCGAGGCGGTCCTATATCACCACGAGGACTGCGACGGCTCGGGCTATCCCGCGGGCCTGCGTGACGTGCAGATTCCGCTGGCCGCCCGGATCATCCGCATTGCCGACACCTTCGACGCCCTCACCTCGACCCGGCCCTACCGCCCCGGCTTCGATGTCGAGCAGGCGTTGGAGATGCTGGCAGCGGGCGGCGGGCGCGTCACAGACGCCTACCTCACCCACGCTTTCATCGCTCGGTTTCGCCGCTATATGCGTGAGCAGCCGGGGGATCTCCGCGTCCGCTTCGGCCATACCGTTGTGGCCGACGACGCCCACGCCACGTCGCCTGCAAACCACCCCAGCTAGCGGAGTGAAGCGGTCTTCGGCCATTGGCTGGCGGGCGTTTTATCGGCCGCCCCCCGCTCAAACACCGTCATGCACGCACCTTTCTGGAAAGCCGATTCCCGCACACGGTCGATAAACCCATCGTCGGGGCGCTCTTTTGCGGCAGCGCTTTATCCAGCGGAGAACATCGAAATGAATACTCGATGTATGAGACGCGCGCTCAATCTCCTCGAACTCGTGATCGTGGTCGTGATCTTCGGCCTGCTGGCGGCGATTGCCATCCCGCGCTTGAGCAGCGCCTCGCCCGCCGACGCCGAAAGGTCCCTGCGCAGGGACGTCTCCGTCTTGCGCAGCGCCATCGAGCTCTACTACCGCGACCATGGGTTCTATCCCGGGCAGAAGGGAGCCGGCACGCTTGAAAGTGGTCCCGGGACCGAAGCGGCCTTCGCTCTGCAGCTCACCAGGTTCTCGGATGCCGCAGGGCGGGTGGCCGACAAGCCGGACGACGCTTTCTGCTATGGACCCTACCTGCGCGAAGGGATTCCCGCGTGCCCAGTAGCCCCTAGACGGGGCAAGCAAGGCCTCCACCTTGTCGGTGGCAAGACGGTTCCGGCCTTCGTGCCGTCCGCGACCGAAGCCGGCTGGGTCTACAATTACGAGACCGGCGACATCGTCGTGAACTCTGACGGGTATGGCATGAGCGGGGCGCGCTACGACTCGTATTGAGCGCGCCTCGGACGCACGCCGAGACTCCTACCCCCCCCGTGGCACCGGTCACGCCTGGTCGTCGGGCGACTGACTCGCCTGGTCCTTGTTGAAGATTGCCCCGTCGATCAGGCCGCTGTCCGGATCGTCTCCGGGACCGTGCAGACCCCCACGCAGTTTCCGCTCCTTTTTCGGTTTTTCCGGCGGCTCGGCGCCCTCGCCTTCGGCGCCCTCGCCAGCCCAGTCCGCCCGTTTCTTGGACAGCCCGATCTTCCGCTCGACGGTGTCCACGCGCAGGATCTTGACGTCGATTTCGTCGCCGAGCTTGACCTCGTCCTGTGGGTTGTCCACCTTGTGGTCGGCCAGTTCGGAGACGTGCAGCAGGCCCTCCAGGTCCGGCTCCAGCTCGACGAACACGCCGAAGTTCGTGATCTTGGTGACTTTGCCCTTGACGACCATTCCGGGCTGGTAGCGTTCCGGGACGGCCCGGATCCAGGGGTCTT
>JAUWXH010000098.1 GCA_030616465.1 Planctomycetota bacterium
GGCCGAGGCTACGGTTCGGCCGGTGCGGGGCATTGGTGTCTTGGTGGTGAAGGCGACCGCTTGCTTACGCGCGCGGCTCTGTTCAAGACGTCCGGCACGGAGACCGGACGCTACGTCCTGAACCCTCGGTCCGCGGCGGACTACGTCTCCACGTAGCCCAGTTCGCCGAGGTGTTGGAGCATGCGCTGCTCGTCCTCGGCGGGCAGGCCGCTTTGCTCGTCGATGTAGTTGGGCCGGCTGCATAGGGCGGCCATGCGCTGGAGCTCGCGGGAATAGCCGTCCCAGCCGGGCTGGCCCGGCTCCATGACCTGCCCGTGCTCCTCGAAGGGGTCCTGTTTCACGTCGAAGCGCCGGTGCCGGGGGACCTGGGCCACCACAGCGTTGGCCAATTCCGCGCGCGACATGCCCCGCTGGAGGTTCGGTCGTAACTGCTCGCGCACGGCCGGGGCCGCGATCTCTCCGGCCCCGCGCTCGATGACGTACTTGAGAAACTGCTCCTCGTTCAGCGCGTCGAAGTCCGCGGGCTCCATCACGTCGCCCGTGAACAGGTACTTCATGTCGTTCTGCGTGCGGATGGCCCGCTGGTACAGAACCGGCTTTTCCTTCTGCTGGCCGACCACCACCGACCAACCCTCGTGGTAGTAATCCGGCTGCACCGCCCGGCCCGTTTCGATCGCCGGCAGCAGGCTCCGTCCGTCCAGCTCATATTCGAGCGCGTCCTGGTTCGAGTGCAGCCCGAACAGCTCGCCGATGGTGGGCAGCAGATCCACCAGCCCGACCAAGACGCGCACATCGCGGGGTTCGAGCTGCGGCGTCTTGAGCATCAGCGGCACGCGCATGAGCTGTTCGCCCACGCTCTTGTCATGGTTTAACGCCCAGGGGGCTTTGGGCATGCTGATCTCGCCGTGGTCGGCGAACACCACGACCGTCGCGCGGTCCCACCAGCCGGCCGCACGCAGCCGCTGCACGAAGTCGGCCAGCCGCGTTTGATCGAACTTCTGGATCCCGTGCAGATAGCAGCGGAAGAGGTTGGTCAGCCGGCCCTGGGCCATCTCCGGCGGCCCGGGTGTGGCGATGAGCTGCGACCACTTGTCGAACCCGGCCCGGTGCCCCGACGCGTCCACGAACTCGCGCGCCTCGTGATCGACCCATAGCCCGAACAAGAGCTGCATCATCAGCTCGAAGTCGCGGTTGTTCAGCCGGGGATCGCCCCAACCCGTCCACAAGTACGGCTGGTGCACGTCGTTGAAATGCACGAAGGCGAAGGTCGGCTCCGGCGGCGTGCTCTCGAGCAGCTCGAGCAGCGGCTGCTCGTCGGTGAATACCTGGTCCACGTCCCGCGTCAGCCCCAGCGACGTGAAGAACTCCGGCCCGCACACGCTGCACGTACGCCAGCCGAGCTGCTTGAAGTAGCTCGGCAACGCCACCACCTCCGGCCGGCAGGTCGTGTTCTGGAAATCGACCACGCCGTGGGTGCACCCGTACGTCCCGGTGAACAGCGTGGCCAGGCTCAACGGCGTATACCCGGCGTGGCTCACCGCCCGGTGAAACCGCACCGACTCTTCGGCGATGCGGTCCAGCGTGGGCGTGATCAGCCGCCGCGGCACGCCCAGCTTGTTGAAATAGGGCGTCTCCGGCTGCCAGTTCACGCAGTCGTAGCGCAGGGCGTCGATGCAGATCAGCAGGACGAGCGGTGAGTCATTTGGCGATGCCATGGGCAACAGCCTCCCTTGGGGGAAACGCCGGTGGGCGGCACGGTCCTGCGGAGCGGAGCGCAGCGGAGCAGGGCCGTGGTGCGCCAGCTCCCGGGCCACCACGGCCTGGCTACGCCAGACCGTGCCACCCACCGCCACTATGCTTCGATCGACTGCCTGGAGCGTGCGACTTGCGGAAAAGGCGATTCCGACCACTCACGGGCCAACGCGCCACCAAATGACCTGATCCCGACCGGGCGCGCCCGACGCGGGTGGTTATAATGAGGGGTTCAAGAGTATACCGGGTGCCAGCATGAGCGACTTCCGGATCGTCAGCCCGTTCGAGCCGTGTGGCGATCAGCCGCAGGCGATTGAGAAGCTGGTGGCGGGCTTCGGCGAGGGGCGCCGGCACCAGACGCTGCTGGGCGTAACCGGTTCCGGCAAGACCTTCACAATGGCCCATGCGCTCGCCCGGCTCGGCAAGCCCACGCTGGTCATCTCGCACAACAAGACGCTCGCCGCCCAGCTCTACGAGGAGTTCCGCGAGCTGCTGCCGGACAACGCCGTCGAATACTTCGTCAGCTACTACGACTACTACCAGCCGGAGGCCTACATCCCGCAGCGTGACATCTACATCGAAAAAGACGCCTCGCGCAACGACGACCTCGACCGCCTGCGCCTCTCGGCCACCAGCTCGGTCATCTCGCGGCGCGACGTGGTGGTCGTCGCCAGCGTCTCGTGCATCTTCGGCCTCGGTTCCCCGGACGAGTACAAGGCCAGCGTGGTGGCCGTGCGGGTCGGCGAGACCCTCGAACGCGACGAGCTGCTGCGCAAGTTCGTCCGCCTGCAATATGAGCGCAACAACATCGAGCTCAAACGCGGGGCCTTCCGCGTCCGCGGCGACGTGATCGAGCTGTGCCCGGCCCACGAAGAGTACGCCATCCGCATCGAGCTCTTCGGCGACCTGGTCGAGCGCGTCGCGCTGATCCACCCGCTCAGCGGCGAAGTGCTCGCCGACCGCGACCACTTCTTCATCTACCCGGCCGTCCACTACGTCATGCCGGAAGACAACGTCCAGCAGGCCGCCGAGTCGATCCGCCAGGAGCTCGACGAGCGGGTCATGCAACTGCGGCACCAGGGCAAGCTGCTGGAAGCCCAGCGGCTGCTGGCCCGCACCAAGTACGATCTGGAGATGCTGCTGGAGGTCGGCTATTGCAGCGGCATCGAGAACTACTCGCGCCACCTCAACGCCACACTACCGGGTGCCAAGCCTTACACGCTCGTCGATTACTTCCCCAAGGACTTCCTGCTCATTATCGACGAGTCCCACGCAACTGTGCCGCAGATCGGGGCGATGTACGGCGGTGACCGGTCGCGTAAAGAGGTGCTGGTCGAGCACGGCTTCCGCCTGCCGAGCTGCCTGGACAACCGCCCGATGCGCTTCGACGAGTTCGAGGCCATGTGGAACCAGGTGCTCTTCGTCAGTGCCACGCCGGCGCCCTACGAGCTGGAGAAGTGCCGCGGCGAGGTCGTCGAACAGATCATTCGCCCCACCGGGCTGGTCGATCCGGTGATAGAGGTCAGCCCGGCGCGCGGGCAGGTGCCCGATCTGTTGCGGCGCATCCAGGAGCGCGTCGCGACCGGCGAACGCACGCTGGTCACCACCCTGACCAAGCGCCTGGCCGAAGACCTCTCCGCCTATATCCAACAGGCCGGCCTCCGCGGCCGCTACCTGCACAGCGAGATCGACACCCTCGAACGTATCGAGATTCTCCGCGAGCTGCGCATGGGCAACTTCGACGTGCTGGTCGGCGTGAACCTGCTGCGCGAAGGGCTGGACCTGCCCGAGGTCTCGCTGGTCGCGATCGTGGATGCCGACAAGGAGGGTTTTCTCCGTAGCGAAACGTCGCTGATCCAGACCATCGGCCGCTGTGCCCGCAACGTCAACGCCACCGTCGTGTTCTATGCCGACAAGATCACGAACTCGATGCAGCGGGCCATCGACGAGACCAACCGCCGCCGCGAAATCCAGCTCAAATACAACGAAGAGCACGACATCACGCCCGACACCATTCGCAAGGCCATCCGCCAGGGTCTGATGTCGGAGGTGGCGGCGATGCGCCGTGTGCGTGAAGCGGTGCACGCCGACGAGGGCGAGCACGACCGCGACGAGCTCATCCGCGAGCTTGAGCAGGAGATGCTCCAGGCCGCCGAGGAGCTGGATTTCGAGCGGGCGGCCGCCCTGCGCGACCACATTGGGGAACTGAAAGCGTCGCCCGAGTTGAAAGTCTCGGCGTCGGAGGCCCGACCGACCGTCTCGGCCGCCCGTCGCGACCCAAGCTCCTGGAAGCCCAAGCGCCAGCGCCGCCGCCCACGCAAACAGCGTCGCTGACAGGCTGGCGACTCCCGACCGCCCCCTCGTGCCCCACGCACTGCCGCTGGTGCGAGAATCCCCTCTCGCACCAGCCGCGTCCCCGCCCGCGCTTGTCCCCCGATCCCTGAGGCTAACGCTCAAGAAACGGCGCATTACGGCTGGGAGACGGCGCTCGGGCGCGCGTCCCTGTTCGGCGCGACTGCCAGCCGATAGAATCTCGCTGCATCCCGCCGTCTGTGAGCGGGGAACAACACAAGGAGAGTAACCCCATGAGTCGGAACCGAATCCCGCGTGTGAAGCTGCTGGTCGTCGCCCTGGCTTTCCTGGCTGCCGGCCCCGCCGTGCTGATCGCGCAGACCGAGGCCTTCACTCTCACCAAGGCGATCCCCGCCGACGCGTGCCTGGCGTGGCATACCCGCGGGCACGAAGGTCAGGCCTTTCTGAACGAGCAGTATGCGCGCGTGTGGAAAGCCGTCGAGAAGGCCGGTTTCGACCAGGAGCTGCATCGGCTTCTCAAGAAGTCCGCTGAAGAAGGCGGCATGGATCCCGAGCAGTTCGAGGACAACTGGCAGCAGATGATGGACCTGGTCGCCAGCGTGGAGTGGTCCACGCTGTGCGAGCGCGAGTTCGCCTACGCCCATAAGCATGGCCCCCTGCCGAGCACCTTCGACGGCGTGTGCCTGCTGAAGCCGGCGCCCGACAAGGTCAAAGAGGATTTCGAGGGTCTGGCTACCATCCTGAAAACCATCGCCGGGTTGTTCCCCGAAGAGCTCGTGCTCACCGAAGACGACCAGGGCGAGACAGTCATCCACAAGCTGACCCTCGCGAATGCACCCCTTCCGTTCGCGCTAACGCTTGCCCGCCACGAGGACGTGCTCTTCATCGGGTTCGGCTCGGCCATGGTCGAGCAGTCGCTGGCTATGCTGCGCGGCGAGCCGGGCACGACATTGGCATCCACGCCGCGCTTCCAGGCGGCGTTCAAAAGGCTGCCCCCGGGCAAAGACAGCATTTTCTTCTTCGACGTCGCCAAGCAGATCGACCAGGTGCGCTCCATTTTCACGAGCGTAAAGGCGATGATCCAGGCAGCCGCGGGGCCCACCCCGCCCGACACCCAGCCGGCGCCGCCGAACCCCGCCCTCCAGTGGATAGGGGTCCTGGAGAAGCTCCTCAACACGATTGACATGTTTGAGTACGTCGCCGAGGTCGCGACCACCGACGGCATGAAAACTACCACCAGGTCGATCACCGTCCTGCGCGACGACGCCGAAACACGCCCCTGCTACGCCGCCTGCTTCGGAACCGGCACGCTTTCAGACCCCCTCAAGTACGTCCCCAAGGACGCCAAGGACGTGTCGGTGCGGGCCGGCATCGACTGGCTGGCGGTGTACAAGGAGATCATCAGGTTCTTCACGCAGGAGGTGCCGGGCAGCGAACAGCAGATCGCCGTCTGGAACGCGCTGCAGGAGGGCTGGGGCCTGAACGTCGAGCAGGACCTCTTGGGTTGGCTCCAGGGTGGGTTCTGCAAGTTCACGGTCCCGGGACCTGGGCGGTACAGCCCGGCCGAAACCGTCCTCATGCTCAAGGTCCGGGATGAGGAAAAGGCCCGCGAAATGATCAACCGGGCGCTGGACGCGATCGCGCCGCGGCTTGCCCCACAGGGCGGGACCATTTCGGAGGCCAGGATCGAAGGCACCGAGGGCTTCCGCTCCATCGTCATGCCGCTGCTCGCCATGCTCGGGCTCAAATCGCCGACGGTCGGCGTCAAGGACGGCTGGCTGTTCGCCGCCTCCAGCCCGGACATCATTTCCACCACCCTGCAAGTCGCCGCCGGCGAGGCGGAGAGTTTCGCCGAAAACGAACAGTTCCAGCGCGATGGCATCCCGCCCGCCGAGAACGTAATCCGCCTGTCCTTCACCGACCTGAGAAACGCGGGCAAGGAACTCGGACAAGTGCTACAGATGGGACCGGCGGTGATCCGCTATCTGGATATGATGGCCGGCGGCGGCCAGATGGCCAAAAACCCCGGCGTGGACACCGCGCTCCGCGTTTTGACCAAGGTCGGCCGCGTTGCGCCGGAATTCAACTTCCTCCAGTCGAGCTGCACGCAATCCACGTTCGACGGCCGCACAATCGCCACCCAGACCATCATGACTTACTGCGAGCCGCCGGCACCGCCGGCACGCCCGGCTACCAAACCCGCGCCCAAGGAGGAAAAACCCCCAACCCCACCCCCCGGCGAACCGGAAGGCTAATCGCTCCGATCCGCCACGGAGCCGCGGTGTTGACCGAGCAACGCCAAACATGCCGCCACGCTGAGGCCTGGGCAGCACACGTGCAGTGCCGACCAGAAGCCAAGTCCGGAATAGCCGGTGCGAGGCGAAGGTTTCTTCCTGCATGAGGACGCGTACAAGACCCCTCCGGCTGGCGGCCCTTCTTGCGCTTATGGTAACGGGCTGCCGCCCGGCGGTATCGCAGGAGACCCGTCCCGCAAAGCAACAGAGGCCGTCCGCCGCTGCGGGAGAGCATCGTGAAACGGCGCACAACATGAAACCGCAGTACTCAAGCTCCCGTTACGACATCGGCCCGCTGCCGCGCGAGCAGGTGGAGAAGCTGGCCGCCAAGCTCGACGCCGAGGCCTACCGCGTCACGCAAAAGGCCGGCACCGAGCCGGCATTCTGCGGCAACCTGCTGGATAACAAAAAGAACGGCGTTTACTCGTGCGTGGTCTGCGGGCTACCGCTCTTCTCAAGCGAGCACAAGTTCAACTCGGGCACCGGCTGGCCGAGCTTCTGGCGTGAGTTCGACCCGGCCCATGTTGCCCGCAAGCCGGACCGCAGCCTCGGCATGGTCCGCACCGAGATCAACTGTGCCCGCTGCGGTGCGCATCTCGGGCACGTGTTTGACGACGGCCCCCGCCCGACCGGCCAGCGCCACTGCCTGAACTCTGCCGCCCTCAAGTTCTGCGAGAAGGGTCGGGAGCTACCGCCCGAAAG
>JAUWXH010000397.1 GCA_030616465.1 Planctomycetota bacterium
CCCGGACGCCGCGGCCCTTGCTCAGCAGCGCGACGGCTCTCCGTCGACGCCGCTCCAGTTCTTCGGCTGTGCCTGTGGGTCTCATACATGGGAGTATCGGCAAAACAACGTCTGTTACGTTAGATATTCAATGGTCAATAAGTGTGACGTCGCCGTCTTGCTGGTGAGGACACGTCAGTCAGAGCCCGCGTTTGGTGACGAGGTAGACTGCAAAGCTTCCCAGCCAGTGTCCGCCTTCGTAGTGCTCCCCGGTGACCGCCGTCAGCCCGGCCCGCCGATGCTCACGAGCAGCACCGAGCAAGCTGACGATGCGCGGGTCCCCCGGCGGCAGCCCGGCTGCGATCCCCTCCAGCATCCAGGCCCGCGAGAGATTGAGACCGTCCAGGTGGACCAGGTGCCCGTCGCTCTTGTCCGTGACGACTGCCGGTTGAAGCCAGCCCGTCGAGCCGTCCAACCTCAGTTCCGGCAGGAAGGCACCGAGCCAGGCGCCGAACTCGGTCGGCTTCAGAATCCGCCGCATTAAGTCGGCCTCGGCGAGGATAGGCGATAGAAAGGCCTGGCCGTCGGGCTCAAAGGAGAGGTTGGCTCCCCGATCTTGCACGTAGTAGTCGCGCGCCCGTTGCGTGACGAGCTCGGCCGTTTCCGTGTCGCCCCGCGAGCGCGCCCAGTCCAAGACCAGGCCCAGGGCAAAAGCGGTCTGACTGTGCTCACCCGTGCGGACCGGGTGCGACAGCTTGGGAAGCCAGCTCTTGAAACGCTCAGCCGCTTCCTTCTCCAAGGGTTCCAAGGTGGCCGCCCACTGCCTGGCCTGCGGATCGTCCCACTCGTGCAGCTCCGCCGAGAGCTGCAGCAACCACGCCAGGCCGTACGGCCGTTCGAAGGTTCCACGTCCCTTGGCCCGCAGGTACGCCACTTCCGCGGTAACCTTGTCTGGCGTGAAGCTTCGGTCGAGCGCAGCCCGGGCTCTGTTCACGAAGGAGGCTTCGGGGTACGCGCGGCACAGCCGCACCAGCAACCAGTGCCCGTGCACGGCCGAGTGCCAGTCGAAGCAACCGAAAAAGACCGGCGTAAGTTCCAGGGGCGGCTTGGCATCTTCGGCCGAGTTCAGGACGTGGGAGATCTTGTTCGGGTATTCCTGATGGACGCAGCCCAGGGCGAGTTCGGCAAAACGGCTGACCGCGGCCGCGTCGAATGCATTACTCTCCTGAGCCTGTGTCGCGGCGGACAGCGCAGCCGCGAAGGAGATGACTAGAAACCGATGCATGGTACTCCTCCTGACCTAACCATCATAATAGGCTGAGCGCGTCGCGGCGATCCCCGGACGCCGGGCAGAAGCCGATCTGCACGGTCCAAGCCGCGCCTGTCACTACCGAAACAGGCCCGGCGGCTATGCTGCGTTTTGGAGTGTCTAACACAACAGGGTGGCTCGGGCATCTTGCCCGAGTCTCACGGGCACCGGCGCTCGTGCCGATCGTAATTGGCGGCCCCATGTGCTGTGACAGGCGCTCTCAGGGCCGTATGCCGCTGATCTGTTGGATCGCCGCGCGGAGCTCCCGCATCGCCCGGCCGCAGAGCATTTGCACCGCCGGCGGCGAGCGGCCCATGGTTGCCGCGATGTCTGTCAATCGGCATCCCTTGAGGTAACGCAGCTCCAGTACCCGGCGGTGGTCCTCCGAGAGACCGGCCAGCGCGGCCATCAGGAGGGACTCCGCCTCCTCACGCGCCACGACGCGGCTGGGGGTCATACTGTCAATCGCCGCATGGGCAGCCAAGGCTTCGTATCCGGACGGCTTGTCGCCCGGGGCGACCTCCCGCCTCATGTCGCGCGCAGCGGCGTGGTGATGGCGGTGCAGGTCGATCAGCTTTGCTTCGAGGATGCCTTTCAGCCAGTGGAGGAACGAGTCGGGGCCGCGGTACTCGAATTCTCCGATGCGCCTGACCACATCAACATAGACCTGCTGGAGAACGTCCTCCGGCTCGAGCTTACCTCGCAGCCCGGGGGCAATCCGCTGTGCCGCGATGGCCCGCAAGCGACTGTGGTGGATCAGGATCAGCTTCTGCACGGCGAGCGGGTCGCCGGCAGCGGCCTGTGCAAGCCACGTGCGGATTGTAGGATCGCCACTCATAGGCCTCGTTATTCTACCTTGTTGGCGATGGGCAGCCTTCCCGCGGCCCCATGACTTCGGGGCGCGGCGAGCCCCGTGCCTGGCTACCGCCCGCACCTGCTTCATGTGGCTTCTTCGGCTCCCCAGGACGCTATGTAGCTCACGCACCGCCGAGAAACCTCACCGGTTTTCAACAGCCGCGCCGCGGCTTCGTCCGTCTTCACCTACGAGAGGGTATCGCCGGGAAACCAGAAGCGAAGGGACTGAGCAGCCTAAGGGAGCCGACCAATGAACGACGCACGGCATACACGGCCTTGTTCGCGGATCGAGCCCGCGTGGCGTTGGAATGTGGTCTTTTATTAGCGGGTTTGGGCGATGTACGCGGTGAGCAAATGGAACGGGCCGGCTTCCAGCGGGAAAAGCCGCACTGGATTGTCTGTCGAAGCCCCGCCACGCGGCGACGAGCACGACCGCCGACTGGGCGAGGCGATCGACGGCTACCTCGAGCAGCTGCAACAGGGCCGCCCGGTATCCTTGGGAGTCTGGGCCCGGCGCTTCCCGGATGTTGCCGATGAGTTGCGCGAGTGTCTGGATGCGCTGCCGTTAGTGGCGAGAACCTCGCAGCGGCGATCCGGGGCACACGGTGCGGCGCGGCGGACCGGTCAATCGGCGGGCCGCTCCCATCCCGTCCCGCCCGAGAGCCCGGCCGAGGCCGCAGTGCTCCCGACGTTGCCCGGCTACACTCTGTTTGAGGAGATCGGTCGCGGGGGTATGGGGGTTGTCTACCGCGCGCGGCAACACGCGACCAAGCGCCTGGTAGCACTCAAGTTCCTGGCGAGCGGCTGCTACGCGTCCTCGATGGCGCGTCGGCGTTTTGCGCGCGAGGTCGAGCTCGCCGCGGCGCTAGATCATCCGGGGATCGTTCGCGTCCTGGAAGCCGGGGAGTCGGCCGCCGGGGTGTATTGCGCCATGGAGCTTGTGGACGGCGATCCC
>JAUWXH010000020.1 GCA_030616465.1 Planctomycetota bacterium
GTCGTCTCGCACAGTGGCTCGCGCGGCCCGGGCAACCGCATCTGCATGTACTTCAGCCGCGTCGCCCGCGACTTGCACCGCGGCTTGCCGAGGGAACTCTCCCACCTGGCGTGGTTGCCGCTCGACGGGGTCGGGGCGGAGTATTGGGCGGCAATGAAGCTGATGGGGCGGTTCGCCTCCGCCAGCCATCAGATTATCCACGAGCGGATCATCCGCTCCGTCGGGGAGGAAGTCGTCTACCAGATCGAGAACCACCATAACTACGCCTGGCGGGAGACGCACGGCGGACGCCAGGTGATTGTTCATCGCAAGGGGGCGACGCCGGCTGGCACGGGCGTGTTCGGTTACATCCCCGGGTCAATGACCGCCCCGGGGTACCTGGTCGAAGGGCTCGGTGATCCGCGCTCGCTGGATTCCGCTTCGCACGGGGCCGGCCGGCGCATGTCCCGCAAGCAGGCCCGCAGTACTACCTGCTGGAGCGAGATGAAGGCCTACCTGCGCGAGCACGGGGTGCACCTGATGACCGCCGGCCTCGACGAAACGCCGAAAGCTTACAAGGACATTGAGGAGGTGATGGACGCCCAGTCGTCGCTCGTGCGGCGGGTGGCCAAGTTCCAGCCTCGGCTGGTCAAGATGGCCCCTGAGGGCGAACGACCGGAGGATTGACTTGCGGTACCGCCGGTCACCCAGAGCGAAGCGAAGGGCCTCTCGCTAGGTCGACGCTGGTCTCGACAGGGGACGTCGCGATTCTTCGGTCGCTGCGCTCCCCCAGAATGACCGGCACTACGGGCAGCCCGCGCCCCAGTGGGCGAGCAGGATGCCCAGGTCGGCCTGATCGGTGTCGCCGTCACCGTCGCAATCGCCCGGGCAGTCGCCGGCGCTAGCACCACGCCTGTGACTCCCATGCTCCGGATCAGTTTGTCGTGCTTTCCTGTTCCGTGCGGCCTACGTGCCGCAACCCCAGTCGGACAGCAGGATGCCGAGGTCGGAGTGGCCGGTCTGGCCGTCGCCGTCGAGGTCGCCGATGCAGTCGCCGCCAGTGCAGCCCCAATCCGATAACAACGCACCCAGGTCGGAGTGGTCAGTATCGCCGTCCCCATCGACATCGCCGGGACACCCGCCCACCTCGATGGTCAGCAGGGCGTCGTCCTCACTGAGAATGCTGGGAAAGCTGTCCATGGATGTGGGGTCTACCTTGAGGCCGATGTAGTCGGCCCCGGCATCCAGCAAATCCTGAACGGTGGTCGTGACGTCGAACGAGAAGTACAGCGGGCCGGTGTCTTGCTGCCACGTCTCCGTGCCGATCACCACGCCTGGGATTTCGAAGTCGCTCACATCGGCCTGCCCATTGCCGTGGTAAAGGATGAAGTCGAAGACCCGCGGCCAATTACCAGCGCCGTTGTTGACATGGATCGTTCCGGAAATCGTGGCACTGCTCACGGTCATTCCGGCATAGGGGGACACGTCGTACTCCTGGATGGCCCGATCCTCGCGATACGACTGTTGGCGGAGCAGGCCCTCGAACGGCGGGTCGTTAAAGAAGTCTCCCTGGCCGTCCAATGGTTCGTCACGGATCGACGCGACGACGACCGGCGTGAGTTCATCGGCCCAGGCCGTTGAGGCCCCTAGGCCCAACAAAGTCACTCCCAACAGAGCTACCGCCCACCTTGCCTGAAACATGGTCGTTCTCCTCTCCTGCCTTGGTATGTCCGGACCAGTGCTAGATAGATGATACCACCCATTGGGGGGCGCGAGCAATGAAAACCCGATTATGACGGAGCGGCGCGAGGCCGGTTGTCGGCCTCTGGGCGCGCCGTTGCACCGCTACGGGCAGCCTTCGCTCCAGTGGGACAGCAGGATGGCGAAGTCGGTCTGATCTGCGTCGGCGTCGCGGGCCGACCGCTGGTTCTGAACGTCGCGCGCCTAAGGGACGATGAACGAATCGGTGTTGGTCAAGGGGCCGACGGCCTGGTCCGCTTTGGGAACCATCCCGATGAGCACCGCGCGCGGGTCGGTGAGGGAATTCTGAAGCGTGTAGATGTTGTCGTAGTAGACGCCGACGATCGGCTTTTCGAGGAATTCCACGTGGGAATCCACGAACAGGACGTTTTGGCCCTCACCTCTGCTGTGGTTGCGGCTGTTGTAGGGGCGCCACTGGGCCGCTGAGATGCGGCGGATTTCGTGCGCACTTTGGCTGGACCACGCCTGGGGTGCGTCCACGTGCGAGCGGCGGTCGCAAACGGTGCCGGTGCCCGCTAGTCCTTCACCGCCGGATTCATAGTAGGGCCCCTTGTCGGCGGCGATGGGCATGCGAACGTCCAGCGTTGCTCGGGGTTTGCCCCGGCGCGCGTACGGCAACTGGTAGCCGTAGCTGAGGCAGTCATACCCACGGAAGTCAAAACGGGTCTTGCCCGGCAACGCGGCTTGGTCGGCGCCGGGCCCGCCGGCGTCCGAGCCTCGGTTGCGCAGGTCATCCCCGCGGTCGCCGGAGTCGGGGCAGATGAACATGTGCGGCGTTGCCATCCCGCGGATGACTAGGAGGAACAGTGACCGGCTGGGGTGGCTTCGCTTGGGGCTCTTGGTTTTCGAGGTCTGCTCGGTGATGCGCAGGAACTTGTTGGAGCCCATCGTGCCCACCCAGCGGACCCCGTGCTGCGCGGGGACGGTGTCCTTGCGGTAGGTCGGCTCGTAGTAATGTTGTGGAAGCCACTCGAGGTTGTCGTTCGCGTAGATGTGCATAGCCCGGCCGATGCCGCGCAAGTTGTCGGCGCACACGGAGCGGTTCGAGAGGGCGCGCCCCCTGAACAAGACCGGCAGGCAGACCAGGACGAGAAGCAAGAGGAAGACGAGCCACGAGACGACATCTGCGAGCGAGACAGCTTTTCGAAACGTGCGATGGGTGTGTGAGCTGGCGGCGGGCATCGGCGTTACTCCTTGCGCGAGAGGTGACATCCCCGACTTGGCCACCGAGGCCTATCGTGCCATTAATTGTGCACGAGCTCGGCCCAGCGTGTCAAGGACCGGGTAGCACGTCGGCCTTCGCTGGCGACACGCCGGTCGGGAGACGCCGCGGTGGTGCCGTCGCGGTGGGTAGCATGATCGCGTATAATGGGTCTCGGTTGTGACAAAACGCTGCGTCAGAAAGGGGAACGAGCTGCCGATGAGTCGTATCGAGAAAGTTGCCATCATCGGGTTGGATTGTGCCGAGCCGAGTCTGGTCTTCGAGAAGTGGCTTGACGACCTGCCCAACCTGCGTCGGCTGACCCAGGCGGGGCTTTACGGGAATCTGGAAAGTTGCATACCGCCGATCACCGTACCGGCCTGGACCTGCATGGCCGCCAGCAAGGACCCGGGCACGCTGGGCATCTACGGCTTCCGCAACCGCAAGGACAACACCTATGAGGGGTTGCGGATCGCCACCAACCTGGAAGTGCGTGAGCCGCGCATCTGGGACATCCTGGGTCGGGCCGGCAAGCAGTCGATCACGGTCGGCGTTCCGCAGACGTTTCCGATCGTTCGGCCGCCGCCCGGCTGTCAGATCACGTCATTCCTGACCCCGAGTGTCGAGAGCGAATACACCTCCCCGCCGCAACTGAAGCGCGAGATCGCCGAAGTGGTCGGCGAGTACATGCTCGACGTGAAGGGCTTCCGCACCGAGAACAAGCAATGGCTGCTGGACCAGATTTACGAGATGACCGACAAGCGGTTCAAGGTCTGTCGGCACCTGCTGACGACCAAGCCGTGGGACCTGTTCTGGATGGTCGAAATGGGGCCCGACCGCATCCACCACGGCTTTTGGCAGTTCATGGACAAGGCGCACCACCGCTACAAGCCCGGCAACCCCTTCGAGAACGCGATCCACGATTACTACGTGTACACGGACAAGCTGATCGGTGAGCTGCTGGAGGTGATGGACGTGGAGACGACCGCGGTGTGGGTCGTGTCCGACCACGGCTCGAAGCGGATGGACGGCGGGTTTTGCTTCAACGACTGGCTCATCCGCGAGGGGCTGCTGGTGATGAAGGAGCCGGTCAGCGGGAAGCGGAAGTTCAACTTTGCCGACGTGGACTGGTCCAAGACCAAGGTCTGGGGCGAGGGGGGCTATTACGGCCGCTGCTTCATCAACCGGGCCGGTCGTGAGCCGCGGGGGACAGTGCCGGAGCGTGAGTACGAGTCGTTCCGCGACGAGCTGGTCGCCAAGATCGAGGCGCTGCCCGACCACGAAGGCCAGCCAATGGGCAGCCGAGCGTATAAGCCGGAGGATATTTACGACCAGGTCAGGAACGTCGCGCCCGATCTGGTGGTGATCTTCGGCGATCTGCGTTGGCGCAGCGTCGGGACGGTGGGTAACCCGGACGTTTACACGTTCGAGAACGACACCGGCCCCGACGACGCCAACCATGCGCAGCAGGGGATGTATATCCTGTCGCACGCGTCGTTGCCGACCGAGAGGCGAGACGTCTCGCTGTACGACGTGGCCCCGACGACCTTGAAGATGATGGGGCACCCGGTGCCGGACGACATGCGCGGAACCGCACTCGTCTGATTGCTGTTGCCCCGTTTGTCAGTACATGTACGCCACCGGCTGCAACAGGATCACGAATCAGGGGGATGCAGGCATTTCGTTCGGCAGCTATGGTCTCGGTATGTGAGAGCCCCCCGAGGGGGCGCTTGCGGATAGAAGAAGAACGCCGCGGAGGATTTCCTCCGCGGCGTTTGCGTTGTCAATGTTGCCGGGGTAGCGGCGGTTTACGGCACGCAGCCCCAGTCAGCCAGCAGGATGCCGAGGTCGGGGTGGCCGGTCTCTCCGTCGCCGTCGATGTCGCCCGGGCAATCGCCGCCGGTGCAACCCCAGTCTCCCAGCAGGATGCCGAGGTCGGAGTGGTCCGTGTCGCCGTCACCGTCGAGGTCGCCCTCGCATCCCGAGGGGATATCCACGTCCGCGCTGACATCGAACGGCCGGAGCAAGCCGCCGGTGCTGTAGAGCGTGGTCTCTCCGTAAGCGTGGAGAAGCGTTCCGGCGGTCATGGTGTAGCGTGCGATCGTGTAGCTTCCGGGCACGTCAACGTTGGTGTCGAACCAGAGTGCCTGCAAGAGGTCATCCTGTTTGATGGTCTCGTCGCCCACGAAGCCTGGGGCCTCGAAGTTCGGCGCGCTCCAGAAGCTGTCGAACTCGAGCGCTGGGAACACGTCCCAGACCACGGTTTGCGGCATGTCGCCGTCCAGCGTCGGGTGCTGGTAGAACATTCCGTCGATGGTCGCCGTGCCCTTCGAGCTGGTCCAGTCATCATCGGGCATGGTGACGACCAGGTCGAACGTCTGGGCATGCTCCAGGGTGGGGTCGTCCGCCTTTGCCTCGGCCGTGATCGGCACTTCGACGAGCTCGTGCAGGACGGGTGGCGGCGGTGGGTCACCTTCCCCAACCAGTATGTCGTCGATGTACCAGTCGTCGTTGCTCTGGTTCCCATCCGTGCGGAAGCGGACGCGAAACTCGTTGTGGTAGGCGTCGCCGGGCAAGATGTGCTCGTGGTAGACGAATTCCGACTGGTCCACGCCGTTGGAGGTGACCGTGTTGATATTGATCCACGTGAGGTCGTCGTTCCAATAATCGACGTGGAGCTGCTCCCCGCTTTCGACGCCATGATGCTGGGTGTGGTAGGAGAGCTTCACGTCTGAATAGCCGTACAACAGGATGGGGTTCGTCCGGATGTCGTCGTCGTCCCCGTACGGGCGGGAGCCGCTGGAATCCAGGTTCACCGAGTAGGGGCTGCTGGGCTCGCTCACGGCGTTGGTGTTGGCGACGCCGCCGTCGTTGTACGCCCACAGGTCGGCCCGCATGGTGCCGGTGAGGAAGTCGTCCCAGAAGGGCGGGGTGATGGGGTCGAACTCGTCGTGCAGACAGTGTCTGCTGTTCCTGAAGCTGATGATCTCACCCTGGGCTCGCCAGCCGAATTCTGGGGCACCGATGCCGTCGCAGCCGTTGATGCTGGAACACATGATGTGGCAGTCAGAATAGGGGTCGCAGTGCCTTGCGTACCAGTTGTGCCCCAATTCATGGGCGTGCAGGGCGACGCGTTTGGGCCAGCTGCTGCCGCCGAATTTCGACTGGCAGAGGCTGTAGTGGGTACCGGAGGTGCAGATCACGCCGAGCCAGGCGATGCCGATGACACCGCCGTACAGATCCCGGCCGGTGAACAGTTGGGCCACATCGCGCCGGATGCCCGAGAGCTGGGAGTTCCAGACGCTCCCCATCTGGTTGAGCAGAATCTCCGGGTTGCTGGTGGTATAGGGGTCGTCGCCGGCGGAGGTGCGGACGACAACTGTGGTTACTTCATAGGTGATGTCGGTGTCGCGCTCGTAGACGGTCTCGACGTCGTTGTAGATACCTTCCATGTCGTGCAGGGTGGCGTCGAGGTTGTAGCCGAGCCTCTGGTAGAAGGGATAGTCGGCTTCGAGCCCGATTTCGCAGATGTCCTGGCCGGTTGGTCCACGGTCCCCGGGGCCCGCGCCGTCATCTCTGGGCCCGACCTGATGAAGTACGTCGTCGGTGCCGCAACGATGATCGTAGTCCGGCAAGACGTCCGAGCCCCGGTAGACGACATGGTCTGCCGGGCCGGCGTCACTCACCACGCCGGCGAGCGGCTCGACATACCATACCTCCTCGTTGCTGGGGTAGATGGAGGCGGTCAGCCTGCCGTCCGACAACGACGCGGCCACGCGGCTGTCACCCACGCCGAGGACGAACCCGCGATAGGTCCGCGGGGCGGGGGGCTCGACCGCGATCAGGCCATTGCCCTCGTCCACGAGCAGCCGGAAATCGTCGCTGCGGAGCGAGTGCTGCCGCAGGTGCAAGACGCGGTCCACTCCGTCGATGGTGACGTGGACGGCGAGCTGCTCCGGATTCATCGTGGGCAGGTCGAGTTGCTGGACAGTGAAGTCGGTGATCTGTAGCGTGTCGCCGATCGTGCCGGCCGGCCTGTTGGGGTTTGCCAGATCCTGTGCCTGAGCCGTTCCCGCCACGAGCAGAAACCCCAAGCACAAACCGAGGGCTGCGTGTGCCTCCTTCAGCCGCAAATACATATTGTGCCTCCTTTCAGTTGAGACTCTACTGATGCCGCGATGGATGCTCCGGCACCTTCCTGCATGTCGAGGGAGTGCGCGCGCATCTCTCGGCCGTCTGTTATCACCACGGACGTCTCGAGGTCCGATCTAGCCGGTTTGCAGACCTACTCGACCACCAGCGCCGGGCTGGCCCGCGTCGCCCGAACGCAGGAGCCTGTCGCGGCAGCTCACACCGGGGCCGACCGCCTCAGGCTGCGCTGGCCGGTCGCACAGCGCACTAAGATAGGGCGCTCCCCAGCCGGCCGGCTATTGGGCGAAGCAGGCTCGTATCCGAGTCGGGGGTGAACAACCCGACCTTGCTCGCGTGCCCGACGACAAGCCGGGGGGACAAGAGGTACACTCACCGAACTCGAGCGCGTCCCCGCCCGACGCAACCCCACCGGCGGCCCATCCCTGTTGCTCGCCCAGAAAAGGGCACACGCTCGCCTCTTTTAGGATACCCGCGACTTACCTCATGGTCAATGATCAATGCTTGCAGGTTGGGGTTGACCACAGCCTGGTCAACGCTGGAAACCGGTTCACGGCCCCGGCTATTCGCGAGTTATCGGTCCAAATTGACTCGCCCCGGTGCCGCGGTGTACACGGCCACCCTGGGTGGAGCCGGCCACCCCCGTTGGAGCTCAACCCGGCGATTCGAGCCGCCGCCGCCGCAGGTCGTGCCGCAGGCGTCGCAGTCTGGGAAGCTGGCCCACCGCCTGTTCCTCGGTCACTCGCTGGTAGTCCCCGGCGGGGTGTTGCTGATACAGCGGTTCCGGGCCCTCGTCGAAGCCCAACACCGTCCCCCTGGGCCAGAAGTCCGTCGTCGTCAGAAGTCGGCGATGACCCGACTGGTCGGGCGGCAAGGGGCGTAGCAACCGCGTGTGCGTGCCGGCCTCAAAGTGGCTCGTCGCCTCGATCAGCCAGGTGCCTTCGTCCCGCTGAGCGACCCAGGCCTCGGCAATTGACTCCAAGGGCGGGCAGACGAAAGACGGTCCAACCGGGAACTCCCAGCTTCGGCGCTGCCCAGGCGTCTTTAAGGTACGCCTGACCGTGCCCGAGCCTGCGTCGAGACGCTCTTCAACAGTGACCGGCACCCGCCCTTGCCAAGTGTCGATGTCCCCCTGGAATCTGTAGTCGTAGCCGCGCGCGTGTCCGTCGATCGTCCAGCGTTCGAGCTGCGGCCTGGATTCCCCTTCTGTGCTGCGCAAGTACAGCGTGTGGCCGCGGTAGCCCGTCGCGGGGTCGTCGGCGAGGGCGGCGCGCCCGATGTAGACACCTCGGGGATACTTCGCTCCTGGTTCGAGGTAGTAGGCCTCCGTCGGCAAGCGCCCCCACCACGGCACGGCGCCTTTCTGAGTGAGGATGTCGGCGAGCTCCCGGCCGGCGGCCGCGGCGACCTGCAACGGGGGGAGCGCCTCCGTTGGTCCGCACGTCAGCGCCTGCGCCAGCTTCCGGGCCGCTTCGTCGGCCGCTTCGGCAAAACCGGCCCCACTGAACACGAATATCAGCGCCGCCCACTCGGCAGACTCCGCAACCAGCCACACCGAGGCCACACGATGGTCGGAACGACCGAAAGCCGGGTGACGCATCGCCGCAATCCTCGCGCCGTCCTCGCGCCGCGATTCCGCAACGCGTGCATCCCTTGGTGCCAGGCCCCAGTAGTAGCTGCCGAAGTTCACCAGCAGGTCGGGCGGCGTCTGACCTCCCGTCAGCCACGTGCGGAAAACACCCAGCGACCACGCGGGCATGCCGTCTACGCAGCTCTGCACATAAAACCCGGGGACCTCGGGAAAGTCCGGGCCGAACACCTTCCAGCTCTCATTCTCAGGGACCTCGATGCCGGCGTACCGCAGGAGTTCCGCTGGTTTCGTCGTGAAGGCCGGATCTTCCAGGCGAATCGCGGCGCACAGGTTGTCCAGCAATTCGAGCTGGGCCGCCGTCAGACCGGTCAGTGGCACGTATTCCACCATGATGATGTCGCCACGCGGCGAACAGGCCACGCGCAGCACCTGCTCTTGAAGGTGCACACGACCGAAGGCTAAATGGCGGACGATGCGACGAACCTGAATGCCCGCAAGCGGTCCGACGCGGGCCGGCTCGGGCGCCGTGCTCTTGGCCCATTCCTGAAGATTGCGCCACTTCAGGATTTCCTCCGGCGGCACGAACGTGGCGTTGCGCACGTACTGGAACCTGACGTAGCGCTCGAGGGTTACCTCGCCGCGGCCGGTGCTCTCTCGCCCGGCCGGCAGGGCAAAGGTGCCCGGGTTGCGTGGATCCTGCCTCCATCCCTTTGGTGGTCGCACGACCAGCGGGGTGCCATCGATACGCACCTCGCCCCCCAGGGCGCGCTTGTCATACGCCTGCCACCATGCCAGCCCCAGCGTCCCGACCAGCACGGCGGCGGCGCATACCAGCAGGAGCCTGGGCCGACCCGGTTTGGATCCCGAGTGAACCTCGAACATAGGTAAGGCATCATACGCGGCAAGCCGCGGGGTTTGAATGATGTGCTGTCGCGCCGAGGGCATACCTCATAGGCGCCGCGTCCAGGCCTCGCTGCTGTAGCGTGCGCGGCGTTGCTCGACGTCGGCCAGCTCCGCAGCCGACCAGGTCGTGGGGCGAGGCTCCAGTGATAGTGCTACCGCCAAGCGGGTCAGAAACGCCTCGATCCAGTGCTCGACTCTCTCGGCGGGCGGTTCACCGAGGTCCGCGCCCGGGTGACCGGCGAAGCGTCGCCCGAGCAGGAGCGAGCCGTGCTGGAGTACCCGCCCGGGGATGCGCCGCTGGGCGCTGCCGAGCAGCTTCCTCTCGCCCAGGATCAGGTCCGTCCGCCCCGGCTTCTCGAAGCAGAAGAACGGCCCGCCGCGCGGCGCGGGGAACGGGAGCGAGTCGGGGGCCATCTCGCTGTCGGGTACCTCCGCCGCAATGGCCTCGTGCCAGCAACAATGGACCAACCGGTAGAGCGCGGCCGGGGCTTGGCGGGTCGCGGGGACGGTCTCGTCGATCACGAGGCAGTAGGTCACCTCGCAATCGTGCAGGATTGCCCCGCCGCCGGTCAGCCGGCGAACGACGGCCAGTTCACGGAGTTCGTCCGGCAATTGGGCAAGCTCGTCGTGACGCTGGAAATAGCCGAGGCTAATGGTCGGCGGCGACCAGCCGTAGATGCGAACCGCCGCCGGCCGCAGGCGCTCGGAATACAGCAAGTGCTCATCCCGGGCCATATTCGTCGGCCCATCAAGCGGCGGATCGCGGAAAACGTGCAGGCAACGAGTCACGGTGGTCAATCTGCACCAAACCACTCTCGAAGCGTATCCCGTAGTCTGGCGAACGCCGCGTCGTTACAGCGCTGCACGCTAACCCTCTGCGCCAACTGCGCGTAGATCGCAGCCGAGCGGACCTTGCGGGCCCGCCGAAGGACTACGCTCATCAGCTCCTTCGGGCGAATCGGCTTGGGAGCCCCCTGGGCCCACCAGTCATGTTCGTCGGCGATGTCGCGGATTTCGTTCTGCGCAAGACCGAGAATGCGCGGCACGTGCGGCGAGTCGCTCCAGACCCAGGCTTCAAGCTCCGGATCAATTGCGATGACCCGTGAGCGCCCCTGCCAGCCACGCCCATTCAGCCGCTGCTGGATCTCGCCCTCAAGCCGCTGGCGGGGACCCGGGGAGCCGGAGAACTCAACGTCCAGCACAGCCAGCGCATACCGGTGCGTTTGAAGGAATTGGCGAAGGAACTCGGGCGCCCCACGGAGGACCCCGGGATCGCTGTCCTCATGTGGAAAGACGTCGAAGCTAATCGGTCTGAGATTGAGTGACCTCCGTCGGCGTTCCAGGAGCACCCGCAATGTCGTCCCGATGTGCTTATCTGCGACCAGCGCGACAAGGTCTTTCACGACAGGACGCCCGAAGCATAGAGGGTGCTCAAGCTAACTTCACCCTTCCAGTCGGCCAGATAAGGGTGGCGATCGCCCCTGATGACCTCGGC
>JAUWXH010000347.1 GCA_030616465.1 Planctomycetota bacterium
TGCCGAGCGCGTTCTCCAGCTCCGTCGCGCTGGCCTTGCCCTGCTGACGCGCCAAGGCCTTCTCGCGGACGCCGAGCCGCCAGCGGGCGCCCGGCGTCTGGGCCAGCAACCCGGCCGGCTCGAACGCCTTGAACGAATCGAACGTGAGCTTGAATTCCCAGTCCGGGCCGGAGCCGAACGGGTCCTTGAGTGCCAACGCGAGCGTGGGACGCACCCGGCCGAGCAGGTCGGCGAAGTCCTCCTTGTCGATCGCGGTCAGGCTGCCGAGCTGATCGCCGGCCTGAAAGTCGCCGACCAACACGAGCGTGTAGGGTCGCTTGGCCGGCACGTCGGGTGTGGTCTCGCCGGTCGAGAAACGAACATCTTGTTCATCGGCAGGCATGGTGAATCCTCGATGGGGGTAAGAGGCCCATTGCTGCGGGGAGCATCACGCGCCGGGCGACGCGCGTCAACCCGTCGGTGTCTTGCCCGCCGACGCCCCAGCCGCCTCCTCGAGCGTTACTTCCTCGGGCGCCCCGCGCGGCTCAGCCCGGCCGCGCGTCAGCCTGCGGATCATCGTCCAGGCCAAGCGTGCGGCCAACAGCACGACCAGCCCCACCTGAACCGCGATGATCTCCCACGTATCCAGCCGCAGACCGACCGACAAGCCCGCCAGCAGCGCATAGCGCGGCAACCGGCCCAGCAGATATGCCAGGCCGAACCGCGACCGCGAGTAACCCCGCAGGATCGCCAGCCAGCGCACCGCGTCGATCGGGACCGGCACGAAGGCGATCAGCGTCAGCGTCCGGAACGGCGAGACCTCAAACCAGCGCACGCCCCAACGGTAGACCCGCCAGCGGCGAACCCGCCTGGCCAGCCCGAAGCGAAACAGGTAGCTCAATACGTGGTATTCGTTCAGGTTGGCCATCATGGTCGAGAGCCCGCCCAGGCCCGCGACCACCGCCACCCGCAGCCACGCTGCCTCGAACAGAGCCACCTCCTCCGACGCGACCAGCAGGATGATCCACGCCGTCGGCAACGGCAACAGCGTGTTGCACAGTGTCAAATAGAGGCACATCAGCGCCAGCAGCCACGGCCGCATGGCTGCCGCGTCGCCCGCTTCGTACCTCGCGAACGCGATCAGCGCCACCGCGGACAGCCCGATCATCCACAGTAGGAAGCCGGCGAACCAGGGGCGCAGGCCGGCCGGTACTTGCTCACGCGGCGGAGCTTGGGGCGCTTCCGTCGGCATGCCCGCCGCGACGCTATACGAGGAGTCGTCCATCACGCATGTGCAAGACGCGGTCGGCGGCGACCGCGAGGTTTTCGTTATGGGTGATCATCAGAATGGTCTGGTTCCACTGGCGGTGGAAGTCGGCCAGCAGGGCCAGAATCGCCTGCGCGTTAGCCGAATCGAGGTTGCCGGTCGGTTCGTCCACCAGCAGGATCGCCGGCCGCCCCACCAAGGCCCGCGCGATCGCCACGCGTTGCTGCTGTCCGACCGAGAGATGCCCGGGCTTCTTATGCGCATACCTGCCCAACCCGACCTGCTCCAAAACCGCTTCAACCCGGCCGTCGAGCGACTGCTGCCGAATTCGCAGCGGCAAGGCCACGTTCCGCCAGGCGCTGATCGTCGGCAGCAGGTTGAAGCGCTGGAACACGAAGCCGATCGACTCCCGCCGCAGGCGCGTCCGGTCGGCATCTGCCAGCCCCAGCGTCTCGCAGCCGGCGATACGCACCTGCTCGGCCCGCGTGGGCGTCATCATCAGCCCCAGGATATTCAGCAGCGTGCTCTTCCCGCAGCCGGACGGGCCCATGATGACCAGGAACTCGCCGCGGCGGACGGTCAGATCGATCCCATGCAGCACGGGCTCGACCACGCCACCATGCGTGTAGGCGTGCTCCACGCCGTGTACGTCGATGGTTGATTCGTCAGTCATTCGTAGCTCAGTGCGACCGCCGGTTCCAGGCGGGCGGCGCGATAGCCGGGATACAACGCGCTCAACACCCCGCCGACCACGCCGATCAGAACCGCCAGCAGCAGGAGGCTCGCCGTCAGGTCCACGGTCAGCAGCGGCAGCAGGATACTGAGACCCCACCGGGCCGCGAACGACAGGGCGATGCCGGCCGCCACGCCGGTGATCGAGATCAGCAGTGTCTCGAGCACGCTCAGGCGTACCAGCCCCAGCCGCGTCACGCCGAGCGACTTGAGAATGCCGATCTCGCGCGTGCGTTCGATCACCGCCGTATACATCGTCAGCAGGATGAACAGGAAACAGGCAACCAGCGCTACGCCGCTGGATGCCGTCATGTACAGGTTCACCGACGCGAAGCTCTCGTGCAGCAGTCGGCCGTAGTCGCTCTTTAGCTCGACGCGGGCGGCGGGGCCGAGCGCGGCTTGAAGCTCATCAGCCGCCGTCACCGGCTCGAGCCCGTCGCGCAGCTTGATGAAGTACATGCTGGCGTTGGTCTCGCCGGCCACGACGATTTCCCGCAGGGTTTCCAGCGGGGCAAAGACCCGTCCGGCAACGCCGGTCTCGACGACGCCGACGATGCGGAACACCTGCCCCATGATCCGGATTTCGTCGCCGAGCTGGTAATTGCCGACCCGCTGCAAACGCTCATCGATCACCAGTTCGAGCCCGTCCGCCAGATAGGCCGCGTAGCCAGCGTCGTCGATTTCCATCGGCGGCGTCGCCCCGGCCCGCACAAGCTCGGCGAACGCGTTTGCACGATCGAACAACCGCCCGGTCAGCACGCGCCGGCTACCGAGAAAGGCGTTCATTTGCTCCGGCGAAACGCCGAACAAGCGCTGCTGCTGCCCGCCCATTTTCACCTGCCCGAAGAAGACCGGGATGACCGCGTCGGCCAGCGGCCCGTCGGCATCCGCCTGCCGAGCCAGATGCCGCTCGTGGACGGCCCGGAACGGGGCCCCATTGGTGAAGATGAGGTTTTCCTGAGCCGGCAGGACGACCAGCTCGGCATCCACGCTTTGCACGCGTCGGGCGACCTCGGCGATCGATCCGCCCGCCAGCCCTTTGGAAATCAGCAGCAGCGCGATCCCCAGTCCGACCGCCAGCGCGCTGAGCAGCGTGCGGACTTTGTGGTGCGTCAGATTGGCCCAAGCCAGCCGCAGCATCTCCGTTCTCACATGGCATCGGCACCCTACGTGCGCCGCCACACAGCGTCAACCGGAGGTGTAACGCGCCCACTGGCTTGAGGGGGAGCACGCCCGCTGCTTTGAGGGGGCATGGTCTTCACGATCACACGTCGGCAACGCCTCTACGGCTGACGGCCCGTTGCCGCCTGGGCGTTGCGCTTCAGCATTTCCTCGTACTCTTTCCTGAGCTTGGGATCGAGGATGCGGATCTTGGCCTTCCGGAAGAGTTCCTGAGCCAGTTGGCCCATCTGCTGTGGAACGACACGCTCCAGCAGCCGATCTTCGACCCCGTCGCGCACGTCCTCGAAGCGCGCGTTCTGCGGTGGAATCCGCC
>JAUWXH010000530.1 GCA_030616465.1 Planctomycetota bacterium
TGTAAGAGTTCGTTGTGGGCGCTGCAATAGCGATGATCGCCGGCGCGTGCTTGAGAATGCCGCCGATAAAGTACAGCGCCATCTGCGACAGGCCCGCGTAGCCGTCCCCGGCGAACAGCGGCGCCCCGCCCTTCCACAGCGAAAAGTGCGTGTGCATCCCGCTGCCGTTGTCGCCGTAGAGCGGCTTGGGCATGAACGTCACGACCTTGCCGTGTCGGGCGGCGACGTTCTTGAGGACGTATTTATAGAGCATCACCTTGTCGCCCATCTCCACCAGTGGGGCGTAGCGCATGTCGATCTCGGCCTGGCCGCCGGTGGCGACTTCGTGATGGTGACCTTCCACCTGGATACCGCACTCCTGCAGCACCGAGACCATTTCGGCGCGCAGGTTGTGCATCGAGTCGGCCGGCGGGACCGGGAAGTAGCCTTCCTTGGGGCGCAACTGGTTGCCCAGGTTGTCCGGCTCGTCGCGCCCGCGCCGCCAGACCCCCTCGCGCGAGTCCACCCCATAGTGGGCGTAGTTGATGCCCTGGTCGTAGAAGACCTTGTCGAAGATGAAGAACTCCAGCTCCGGGCCGTAGCAGGCATTGTCGGCGATGCCGGTGGAGCGCATGTAGGCCTCGGCCTTGCGGGCGACGGAGCGGGGGTCGCGCGAGTACTCGGCCCGCGTGATGGGGTCCTTGACGTCGCAAATCAGCGAGATCGTCGGATGCTGAAAGAACGGGTCGAGAATCATGGTGTCGGCCACCGGGATGATCAGCATGTCCGACTCGTTGATCTCCTGCCAGCCGCGGATCGAGGAGCCGTCGAAGCCAACCCCGTCCTCGAAGGTCTGCAGCGTCAGTTCCGTGATCGGGACGGTCAGGTGTTGCCACAGGCCGGGGAAATCGAGAAACCGCAGATCGACGTACTCGACCCCCTTTTCCTCGGTGAACTTCAGCACTTCTTCCGGCGTCATGCCTTGATCCTTTCGCGAGTGTTTCTGCTAAGCGGTGCTAACCGAAAGACGGGCGTGCAAGCTACCCGACCTGCGCACGGCAGGCAACGGAGCGCCGCGCGATCGCCCCGTTTGCCCCGTTTTCTCGTGGGACATTCGCGCCGAAGCCGCCCAGCGGACGCCCGACCACCTGCTTCCAGAGCTGCCGGGCGGCCATTACGCCGATGTACCTCAGCCCAAACCGTCCGCGGGAGAACTCCGCCTGTCTCAGGGCGGCGAGGAACGATTGCGGGCCGTCGAAGTCCGGCATCATCTGGTAGGACTCCGCCAGGTAGCCCCGCACGTGCGCGTCGGCACCGACGTAGGGGATCAGGTCGTGTCGGCGGGCGAAGCATGCCGCCCGCGTGTTCTCCCACCAGAACGGATTCTGCGCGTTGTGGATCTCGACCGCGTCGAGCAGTGGCGCCAGCCGTTGGACCGTCCGGCCCAGGCTGTTGTCGCAGAGGCAGGCGAACGGGTGCGGGGCGAACACCAGCCCGCCCTGATCGCGAATCCGTTCGATTGTCTCTTCAGCGGGCAAGCGCGGCGGGACGGTGTGGCTCAGGAACAGGCCCAGCAGGTGCCCCTCGGCGGTGGCGATCTCCTCGCCGACGACCACGCGCAAGCCATCCGCCGCCGCGCGCACCGCCAACGCCCCGTCGATCACGTTGTGATCAGTGACCGCGACGCAATCGACGCCTTGGCGGTGCGCGGTGGCCACCAGCTCCTCGGGCGAGACGTTCGCGTCAGCCGAGTAGTTCGTGTGCACGTGCAGTACGGTCTTGAGTCGCGCCATTGCTGGTTTTCATCGGACGATCGGGGACCGCTCCGCCAATGCGTCCCGGCCCCTTGGCTTAGAGTGCCTAACAAAACTCGGTCTGAAGAGCCGTAGGCTTCAGCCTGCGCGGCGCCGCGCGGACTGAAGTCCGCGGCGCGTGGGGGTGTGTGAGGCGCTCTTACAGGTGGCACGCACTGCGCGGTGGGCTATCGTGCCTGGCG
>JAUWXH010000236.1 GCA_030616465.1 Planctomycetota bacterium
CGACTTCGACGGCAACAAGCACATCTGGATGTCCGACCTCGGAATCCTGCTGAGCAACTGGGGGTGAGGGACCGACGATACGGGCTGCGACGGCGAACCCGTCGATGTGCTCGGCTTCGACGTGATCGAAGTGGACAACTCCTCGGTGAAACCAGGCGATGACCCCGCGGCGCCGGAATTCAACGGCGGTGTGACACACTTCACCTTCGACATGCTGGTGTTGGTGATCGATGAGAACGACTGGACGGCCGCGCAGGCGGAATCCATCATCACCGAACCGAGCTTGGAGTTTTTCGAGCACTCCATGGGCTCGGATGAGCCGTACCCGCCCTTGTTTGACCTCTACCCCGCCCTGGAGTTCGACAGCTTCTATAGTCGGCCTGGTGTGTTCCCCAATGAAGACGACGGGGAGGGCGGGTTCCACGTATTCGAGAGCACTCACGAGCCCCAGTTCAGGTTTGCGACCTGGTTCGACATGATCGACAGCGGCGATGGGGTCTTCACGATCCTGCGCTGCACGATCGTGGTCGCGGAAGGCAGCCCGGTGGTCCCGGCCTTTGTGCCCGCCGGGGAAGGCGGTGATGCCCCCATCCTCGGCTCACTCACCGGGGACGCGATGAGTGCGGACACCTGGGGTGACTGCAACGAGTTCGCCTTCGACATCATCGTCGGGCAGTGCCGCGGCGACCTCGATGGCGACTACGACATCGACCAATCCGACTTGGGCATCCTGCTTGCCGACTGGGGCTGCACGTCCGACTGCGTCGGCGACCTCGACGGCGACGACGACACCGACCAGGCCGACCTCGGCATCCTGCTATCCCACTGGGGCGAGACGTGCCCATAGAGGAGGAGACCACCATGTGCAGGCAAGTTCGAACTGTGACACTCGCGGTCCTGTCGGCGTGCGTACTCGTGCTCGGCTTAGCGCCAGCCGCCGTCAACGCCGACACGATCTACGTCTGCTGGGACGGCAGCGGGGATTACGAGACCATCCAGGAGGGCATCGACGTGGCCCAGGACGGCGATGAGGTCGTTGTCTGCGATGGGACGTACACCGGCAACGGCAACCGCGACCTTCGTGTCGACGGCAAGGCGATCACCGTCCGCAGCGCCAACGGCCCGGAATCCTGCATCATCAACTGCGCAACTCTCGATTGCGGGTTCTACTTCCACTCAGGAGAAGGAGCCGACACCGTCGTGCGTGGCTTCACCATCACCGCCGGGCATACCTGAGACGAGGGCGGCGCCATCTACTGCTGGTACAGCAGTCCCACCATCCAAAACTGCATTATCACCGCCAGCACGTCCTGCGACGGCGGCGCGATCTTCTGTGAGTTCGCCGACCCGACCATTGCCAACTGCGTGATCAGCGGAAACTCAGCCGACGACTACGGCGGCGCGATCCACTGCTACGCCAGCAGCCCAACGATCACCAACTGCACGATCACGAACAACGCGGCCTACGGCGGCGGCGGCGGCGTCTACTGCACGCAGGAGAGCAACCCGACGATCGGCAATTGCACGATCACGGGGAACACGGCAGACGACGGGGGCGGCGTCTACTGCCGGGAGAGCAGCCCGACCATCACCAACTGCACGATCTCGGGGAACACGGCAGACGGCGGGGGCGGCATCTTCTGCTGGGAAAGCAGCCCGACCATTGCCAACTGCGTGATCTGCGATAACGTGGCAGACGTCGGCGCCGGCGTCTGCTGCTATGACAGCACGCTGACGATCACCAACTGCACGATCGCTGGGAACACGGCAAGCAAGTTCGGCGGCGGCATCTTCTGCTGGGACAGCAGCCCGACCATCACCAACTGCACGATCACTGGGAACACGGCAAGCAAGTTCGGCGGCGGCGGCGTCTGCTGCGGGCTGAGCAGCCCGACGATCACCAACTGCATCCTGTGGGACGACACGCCACAGGAAATCTACGTCATCTCCGGCCAACCCGTAGTGAGCTACGGCGATGTTCAGGGCGGCTGGGAGGGCACGGGCAACATCGACGAAGACCCGCTGTTTGCCGATCCTGACGGGCCGGACGATGACCCGAATACCTGGGAAGACAACGACTACCACCTGTCGCCCGGCTCGCCGTGTATCGACGCGGCGTGCAATTGGGCCGTTCCTCCTGATACTGCCGACCTGGACGAAGATGGCGATGTAGAAGAATTCACGCCGCTTGACCTCGACGGCGAGGGGCGCTTCTTCGACGATCCGGATACGGACGATACCGGTTGTGGCTGTCCGGCGATCGTGGACATGGGCGCGTACGAATTCGGCGGCACCGGGCCCCAGCCGTGCGTCGGCGACCTCGATTGCGACCGTGCCGTCGGCCACTCCGACCTGGGCATCTTGTTGGCCGCCTGGGAGCAGTCTACCAACGGCGACCTCGATTGTGACGGCGACACCGACCACTCCGATCTGGGCATCCTGCTGGCCCACTGGGGCGACGTGTGCCCATAGGTGGCAATTGGATCGACCGCCTGGGGCGTCAAGTTCCGCGGACCGTCGGCCGATGTTGGCGTGGGCCAGCAGCGGTCTGTAGCCGGAAGACCGCGGGGGCGAAGGTCTCACGATGGCGAGCGCAAGCCGCCAACGCAGCATGGTCCCCAGCAATAAATAGTGTTATAATGCGTTTTGTCAGGTAGGTGAGGGGCCCGGGGTGTTAGCGGAGACAAGCCATGAACACCTGGATTCGATCGAGCATCTTTGCTCCAGCGGTCGTCGTTGTTATCGGGCTTCTGGCATGGACGTCGCCCGGGCTGCGGGCCGAAGACTCGCCGGCCGATAAGGTCATCGCCCGAGAGCGAGCCAAGCGCGAGCGACAGGCGCAGATCGCGCGCGAGCTGGTCCCCGGGCTCGAGCTGAACCGCGGCCAAGCCCGCCGCCTCATGCCCATCCTCGAACAGGCCGCCGAACTGCACCTCGACGCCTACGAGCAGCAGGCCCAGTTCCTGCCCGAGATCATCGAAGCGTTCGGCGAGTTTGCCCAGGAAGATCAGCTCAATCAGGGCTTCACGCGTAAGGTGGAACGGCGAACCGCCCGGCTCAACCACCGGGCCAAGGAGCTGCGCGACAAATACACAGAGGATCTGGCGGCTCTGGAGAAGCAGGCCACGGCCGTCCTGTCGGCTTCGCAGCGGGAGCGATTGGAGAGTTGGTCCACCGGCGGCCAACGCCCGATGCGTGGCAAAGCGCGGGGTGCGCGGAACGCGTCGCGTAGCCGCTTCCGATCCGCCAGGAAAGCTCGCCAAGAGGCCGTGGACCAGCACCTGCGTTCCGCCCGGGAGGAATTGACGAAACTGCACAGACAGACGTACGGGCATGCCGAGCTGGGCCCGGTCGGGCGTTTCCTGCTGCACCCGGCGGCGGCCGAGCCGCTCTGCAAGCTGGCCGGCGTCCGCCCGTCGCAGAACCTGCTGGCCGCGGCACGCGTTTCAGAACGCGGCACGTCCGACTACCCGGTTTCGCTGCGCGACGAGCAGCAGGCCGAGGTTGTGCGGCTGCGGGGCCAGATCAACAACTGGAACCTGATCAACGGGCTGCACCTGACCCGTGACCAGATCGACCGGATTGTGGCGCTCTACGACGCCGCCGTCCCGAACGGACGCGCCGGGCAAACCACAGGGCAACGGGCAACAGGCGTCCCGCGGTTCCTGCTGACGTCGCTCGAACGGTCGGTCGAGGAGGTCATGAATCCCGGGCAGCGGCAGGTCGTCGGCGACTATAAGGCTTGTCTGATCCCGCCGAAGAACCTGAAAGATCCCGTTCGCGTCGGGCAGGCCAGCGACCGCTCGCACCACGAGAGATGGCTCGAGCGGACGCGAAAGGCCAGCGGCCCGCGGCTGGTGACGCTGGTTGACCGAGCCCTCGAAGCGGAAGCCAGGCACCTGGGCCAGCTCAGCCCGGCCGAGCGCCAGAAGCGCAAAGCCCTGCTGCTCAAGACCGCCCGTCAGGTGGCGAAGATGTCGGACGCTGAGTTCGAGCTCAACAAGGCCGAGTTGGCCGAGCGCATCGCCCCGCCCAACCGTAAGAAGGAGCTCGAGGGCGAAATCGCGGTGCTGCAGCGTGAGCGTGGGCTCCCGGGGCGCGTCGCCCGCTTCATGCTCAAGCCCGACTTCATCGAACAGCTCCGCCAGCGCGGGCGGCAACTGGCCGAGGGCGTCCAGCAAGAGCAGACCGACCTGGCGCAGGGCCCGCAGGCCGAGAACTGCGAGAAGGGCTGCGCGATCGACGGCAAAGACAACAAGAAGCCCAAGCGCGACCGTTAGCGAGCCCGTTGAAGAGCTGTAGCGCCGGGCCTCCGAGCCCGGCGCGCCCGCTGACAGCGAGCGGCGAGTCCGAACCGCGACCGTCAGCGAGCGACGACCGGGAAATGGACCACCATGCAGGCCCAACCCCTCCACCGCCGGGAATTCCTCGCCACCGTGGGTCGCTGCGCAGGCGGCGCGTGTCTGGTATGCGGTCTCGGCATGCTCCCGGGAACCGCCTGGGCCGATCCCCCACGCTGGACGCGCGAGATCGACTTCTATGACCAGCTACCGGGCAACAAGATCCAGTGCTTCGTCTGCCCGCTGGACTGCATACTGAACGACGGCGAAACCTGCTTTTGCCGCACGCGGACCAACGTCGGCG
>JAUWXH010000519.1 GCA_030616465.1 Planctomycetota bacterium
GATCGCACTGCTGGTTGCCGGCTGTGAGAGCCGGCCGCCGCAGGGCGTCGCCGTCACGCAGCCGCAGTCAGCCGGCGAGGATCAACCTGCCGGCAGTGAGCCGACCGGCCCGCCTAGCACTCAGCAACCCGAACCCGGCGAATCGGCGCAGCCGTCATCCAAGCCGTCCGCAGAGGCCGGCGGGCACGAAGTGGGCGAGGTCGGCGGTGAAAGCTCAGCGGAAACGCCGACGCACGAGCCGGAGCCGAGACTTCCCAGCTACCTGAGGATTCTGGAACGCTTCGACAACACAGCGCGGTCGAGGGTCCGCGTGCGGCTGGAACCGCCGGCCAAGCTGGAGATCCAAACCGACAACGTCAAGCGGCTGCGCATCACGCGCATCGGGCTCCCGCTGATGCGGGGACGCAGCACCGTCCTGCGCATCGACGAGCAAGTATTCGAGTGGACGCGACGCTCCGAGGTCGTCGAGCTCGAGTGTTCGCCCAACGGGGTGTGGATGTCGGTCAAGCTGCGAAAGTCGCGCCCATGACCGACGAAGCCTGCCCCTACGTCTCCCGTGGCGGTGTGAAGCTCGAAGCGGCCCTGCGTGCGTTCGGGGTGGACCCGGCGAACTGGGTGTGTGCCGACTTCGGCAGCCATGTCGGCGGGTTTGTCGATTGCCTGCTCCAACATGGGGCCGCGCGGGTGTACGCCGTGGAGCCGGGCTACGGCGTGCTCGACTATCGGCTGCGCAACGATCCACGCGTCGTGATTTGCGAGCGGACGAACGCGCTGGAGTTTTCATGCCCGGAGCCGTGCGACCTGGTCACGATCGACGTGGGCTGGACACAGCAACGGCTGATCTTGCCCGCGGCCCGGCGTTGCCTCAAGGCCGAAGCCGGCCGCGTGATTACGCTGGTCAAGCCGCAATACGAAGCTCCGCAGGACTGGCTGCGCGGCGGCGTATTGCCGGCCGAGCGGCTTGAAGAGGTGCTCGAGACGTGTCGGGCCGACGCGCGGGAACTCGGATGGCAAATCGTCGGCGAGACCGAAAGCCCGCTCACCGGCCACGGCGGGAACATCGAATGCCTTTGGCTATTGAGAACCGAGTAGCGAAGACGATGGCCTATTCGGTGGGGCGGGGCAGCGCCTGAGAAGCGGGCTGCCGCCAGTCGATCTGCGGCGCGTCGCCCCACAGGCCGTCCAGGTCGTAATACTCACGGTGCCGCGCGTCGAACAGGTGGATGATCACGTCCACGTAGTCCGCCAGGATCCAATCGGCCTTGCGCGTGTCGGCCACCCTGAACGGGCTGCGGCCCACCGTCTTGGCGTGCTCCTCGACGAGATCGACGACGGCGTGCATCTGCCGATCCGAGGTCCCGGTCCCGATCACGAAGAAGTCGGTCAGGCTGCTCAACCCGCGCAGATCCAGGACGGCAACCTCCTCGGTCTTGCTCTCGTCGGCGATGCGCGCAACTTGGGCAGCGAAGCGCAGCGCATCGTCCGCGTCGCCGGCAATGTTCTCTTCCGCTGTCACCTGCTCGAGTTCGCCCACAGCCCTCATTGTACGCTGGGCGGGGCTGCGCGAACACGGGGCGGCCACTTTCGTGACGCTTGGCGCCACGCTGGTAAACTGGTCGAAAACCGACGCGGCCGTTGACACGGGGTGCGGCCTGCTGTATGCTACCTTGTGCACGTCCGTTTCATGTCTGACGGGCGGCGATGCGCGCGAGGCATTCGGTGGTGGCGACCCGACAGGAGCAGATGCCATGTGCGCTCACATCCCAATCGTCACGCTCGTGCTGTTGCTCACGCTCGTACGGTTTCGCTTCGGTCTGTCGGTCGTGCTTGGGTTGGTCTGCGCCAACGCAGCGCTGGGAGACGGTCCGCTGTTTCCCGGGGCGCAGTACGGCGCCGGCGACCGGCCTTTCTGCGTAGCGATCGGCGACCTGGACGGCGACCAGGTGGCCGACCTGGCCGTGGCGAACTACAATAGCGACAACGTCTCGGTGCTGCTGGGGCTCGGCGACGGGACGTTTGGCGCCGCGGTGCACTACCACGTCGGCAACGCGCCCCGCTCCGTAGCGATCGGCGACCTGGA
>JAUWXH010000033.1 GCA_030616465.1 Planctomycetota bacterium
TGGTGGTTGCCGGGCTGGCCGCAACAACCGGATGCGACAAGAGCGGCGGGGGGGGTGGCTCCGCCATAGATGAGCAAGCGCTTATCGGGACCTGGCTGGAAGTCCGCGAGGCGCCGAAACAACCCTCGCGTCGCATGATGCCGGTGCAGTGGGAGTCTCCCAACATCCGCCAGATCACCTTCAACACCGACAACACGTTCAAGCTGATCGTATGCAAGCCGCGTGGCACGCCGTTGGATGCCTCGCAGGCCATCGAGGGGACCTGGAGCGCGGAGGGGTTGGGCATCGTGTTCACGGTCACCAGCAACACCCTCAAGGGCAAGTACCAGGACTGGGCGCCGATCGACGTTAGCAGGCCTCTCGATGAGGCCGGCGTGACCCGGTGCCTCATCACGCACGAGAACTACGAACAGGGCACCTACGAACGCCAGCCCTAGCCGGGCCGTGCATCAGCGATTCGGGCCGGTGGGTAGGTTGATGCCTTCGTCCGGCGGAGCGGACTGACGCCGGCTGCAGCTCCGTGGGACGGTTGAGTGTAGCCGCGCGCCTCGTCTAGAAAATGTAGATGTTCTTGACTAGGCCCGCCCCGCCCGCCTAGAATCAGCGCAACGTGGTCCGGCCACCCCCCGGCCCGAGACATACGCCCATGACCGACCTGCGCCAGGAACTCATGACGCCGCCCGAAGCCGCAAAGTGGTTCCGCCGCTCGCCCTCCTGGCTCCGACAACAGCCGGAACTGCTGCGCATCCAGGGCGTCGGCGGCCAGCCGCTCTACCACGTCAGCGTCTGCCGCGCCTACGTCCTGGGACGACTCTGCCGGCTGACGGGTGGGCCGCTGCGCCGGCTTCAGATCAGGGCGCTGGTTACCGCCTGCGACTTGGGCGGGACCCGGGGACCGCGGTCGGCCGTAGTCCAGGTCGGCGATCGGTTGTCGGCGGACGTTGAGAAGCTGCTCGTAGCGCCGGCCGCCCGCCGGGACGCCGAGTAGGCCTAGAGCTGCACCGCGGCTGACGCTAAGGGCGCGGGCCGTCCAGCCGGGTCCAGCGCGGGGCGGTCACATCCACGGGTCCGGTCGCGGAGCGCGCACTTAACGAGCCGCGTGTCGAGGCCGGCTGCGGGAGAATCTTCCTGTTCCGGCCCGCATCTATCAGTTGGGCACGCCGGCTATCCGCCCCGGCACTAGAACGTCGTGCACCGTCCGGCGTCCGGGCGGAGGCTATTTCTCGGGCGGCACGCCCTCGGTCGGCGTCAGCGGCTCCTCCGGCTGGGGCGTTCCCGGTGAGGTCGGTGAAGCCGACAAAGCCCCTTCACCGCGACGGGCGACCGCCATGATCTGCACGCGGCGGTTCTGGGCCTTGCTCGCCTTGGTGTCGTTCGGGCTCTTCGGGTTGAACTCGCCCTGCCCGCCGGGGATGACGTGCTTGGGGTCGAGGCCGAAGTTGTATAGCTCGCGCGCGACCGCGGTAGCCCGGTTGACGCTCAGATCGAGGTTGTCCTTCCACAAGTGCTTCGTTTTCAGGATCGGGTCGCTGTCGGTATGGCCGATGACCCAGACGTCGCGATCGCCGAAGTTCGCCTGGATTTGCTGGGCGACCTGCTCGATCCGGGCGCGGCCGGCAGACTTCAGTGTCGCCTTGCCGGAATCGAAGAGGATGTCGTCGGCGATGTCGGTCCAGGCGACACCGCCCTCCTGCTGCCAGCCAGCCGGCAGGCGCTCGACCTCGGCCAGTTCCTGGCGGGCGTCGGCGAGTTCCCGCTGGAGCTGGTCCGCCCAACGGTTCGCCTCGTCGCGTTCGCTCATCGCCGCGGCCAGCCGCGTTTGCAGGCGGTAGTTGCCCTTTTCGAGCTCGTTTACCTGCCCTTGGAGGCTCTCAATCTGCATGTCCTTGGCGTTACTGCAGCCGCCCGCCAGGGCGATGATCGCCAGCATGCCCATTCCCAATACCAAGCTTCTCACCCTTGTCATGGTTTGCTCCCTCTCACAATGGTCGCCGCTATCCTAGCGCCAGTAGACCGCTCCAAAACCGGCCAGACCGCCTGGGCCGACCCACGCAACCGGCAGGATAAAGGCCCGCGGGCCCAGTTGCAAGCCCAATGGTCGTTGTTGACGAAGACGGCCCCGGCCGCTAGCTTGAGCAGCGTGACGAGCTGATCCGGGCGATCGGCACAGGGAACTTGCCGAGACGGCTGACCGTACTCGTAGGAAACCCCGATGATTCTTCAGCGCGTGTGTCTCTGGGGACTCGTGGCTCTCACGGTCCCGCCGGCGGTGGGCCAGGCGGATCTCATCCCAGCCCAGACGCTCCACGAGGCCGGCTTGGTCAAGTTCTGGCAGTTGCGGCTGCCGCTGGAGCGGAACCAGCGGCTGCGCGACGCCTACCTGGTGAATGATCAGATCTACCTGGCCACCCAGGACGGGTACGTTTTTGCGGTGCACGCCGACACGGGGGCGATCCGCTGGTTGCGGCCGGTGACGCGGTCGGGCTACCGCCTCAAGCGGCCGTGTCACGCGGGCCGGCGGGTGATCTTCGTCACCCCGACCACGGTGCTGCAACTGGACCGCGTGCTGGGCAAGGGGATCGCCCAATACGAGCTGCGATTTGCGGTCGGTTCGTCGGCGGTGAGCGACGGATTCAACCTCTACCTGGGTGGGATCAACGGACGCTTCTACGCCCTGGACGTGTGGGAGCACATGGAGCAGTGGAAGGCCGGGATGAGAGGGGCGATTACGTCCACCCCCACGCTTTACAAGGAGTTCCTGTTCGTCGGCAGCGACGGCGGGGATATCTCCGCGTGCGTGGCGGCGAACAAGCGCTATCGCTGGAGAACGGCCGTGTCCGGGCCGGTCGCGGCCGATCTGGTCGCCGACGCGAACGGCCTCTACGTCGCCAGCCAGGACCAGTCGCTGTACCTGTTCGATCTCAACTACGGGCGGACGCGCTGGCGGACACGCTTCTCCGGCCCGCTCTACGAGCCGCCCGTCCTGACGCCGGAGCTGGCCTTTCAGTTCTGTGCCGACGATGGGCTGGTGGCGGTGAATGCGGCGTGGGTGGGCGTGGAGAAGCGGGTTCGCTGGATACTGCCGCGCGGCCGCCAACTGCTGACCGTCGATAAGCGCTTCGCGTACGTGCTGTCGCGGGACGAGAGCATTCTGGTGGTCCGGCTCGACGACGGCCAGGTGGTGCACGAGATCCCGGCCGCGGGATTCACCATGGCCATGCCCGCCCCCGCAGGCGCCACACTGTGGATGGCCGGGGCGGACGGACGGGTTTTCTGTGCGCGGCCGCGCGGTGTGCCGTTCGCTCGCCGGGACGATTTGCGGCGGGCGCTGCTGCCGCCGGGCACGCAGGCCGAGGCGGGTGAGGCGGCCGCCGAGGCGGGCAAGCCCGCCGAGGAACAGGCCGAGGACTATCTGCGCGGCCGGCAGATCGGGCGGCCGGTCGGCGGCAAGTCGAAGGTTTCCAAACAGTTCGAGTCGGGCACCGGCGGCGAGTAGCAGCGACGGTTCACATGCGAAGAGCCGCGGGATTCAGCCCGCGCGGTCATCCGGGTCAGTCGCAGCCCGCGACTGGAGAAGCGACTCCGGCGGACGCGCCAGACCTTGGCAGCAGCATTCACCCCATACCCGGGAATGCGCCGTGCCTGAGCCGATCAAAATCCGCCGAGCGCTGATCAGCGTCTACGACAAGACCGGGATCGTCGATTTCGCCCGGGCGGTGCATGAGGAATTCGGCATCGAGATCATCTCGACCGGCGGGACGGCGAAAACGCTGACCGAGGCCGGAATCCCCGTCACGCTCGTCGAGGACATCACCGGTTTCCCGGAGCTGCTCGGCGGACGGGTCAAGACGCTGCACCCCAAGATATTCGCGGCAATCCTCGCCGATCGTGACAACCCCGAGCACATGCGGCAGCTCAAAGAGCAGGGCATCGAGCCGATCGACATGGTGGTCGTGAATCTGTACCCCTTCGAGAAGACCGTCGCCGATCCGAACTGCAAGTTCGAAGACGCCCTTGAAATGATCGACATCGGCGGCGTGTGCCTGCTGCGCGCCGCAGCGAAGAACCAACGGCATGTGCTGGTCGTGAGCGAGGCCGATGAGGTCTTCTATGAGAAGATGCTGGCGTACATAAGGGATTGGGACCGCAGTGTGCCCGGCGATGATCTTCATCGACGAACCGCCTGGGGTGCGTTTTGGCAGGTCGCGCGCTACAACGCCGCGATCGCAACTTGGCTGAGCAAGGATGTAGCAGAGTACCCGGCTGAGCTGCGGGCCCTTCACATGCGGAACTGGGGGGAACTGCACTACGGCGAGAACCCTCACCAACAAGCCGAACTCCTAGAGTTGCAGGGAGTTCCGTGCTCGGCGGATCTGGTGTACGCCGACGCCCTCTGGGAATCCGAAAGGGAGATGTCGTTCAACAACTACGCTGACGCCAACGCGGCGTTGGAGTTGTGCGCAGAGCTGACCCAGGCGCTCGCCTACGAAGAGCCGCGGGCTTCAGCCCGCGCGGACTCACGTAGCGCACTCGTCTCACCATTGTCGATGGTCTTCAACGAGCCTGACGGCAACAGTCCTACGTGGTTGCTCACCTGGACCACTTACGGCTCCTGGCTACCCGGCGACGAGCGCGGATTCGTTGGCCGAGTTCCGGCCGAAAGCGGGAAACACGTCGTCCACAACCTCCCCGGCACGTCTTACGACGCTGACCGGCAGGAACTGGAGGACGCCGCGCGAGAACGAATGCAGGGGAGACCAGTGAAGCTGGACCAGCAGACCGCCGACACGGCCCTCGCAGCATGTGTGGAAGCGGCGCGAGCCCACGACATCTCTCTCCTGGCACTCAGCATCATGCCGGACCGCGTGCACCTCTTGTGCCAGGGTGAGCAGGACGGTGCCAAGCTAATGCAGCTTTTCAAGGGCATCTCGGCGCGGCGCCTGAGCCAGGCACACGCGCTGACCGATGCCCCGCGTTGGTGGACCAAGTCGGGCTCGCGACGATACATCCCCAAAGGTGCCGATCTTCAACCGGCGGTGCGGTATGTCTGTGACCAGCACGACGCGCTCTGCGTGTGCTCCTTCGAGACCCTCTCGGGGTCGCACGCTCGCTGCGTCCGCAGCGCCGCGCGGGCTGAAGCCCGCGGCTCTCCTCTGGCGCCCGCAGGCTGCGCCTGCTGCTTCATCAAGCACACCAATGCCTGTGGCGTCGGGATCGCGGATGATCCGATCGAGGCTTATCGACGCGCGTACCTGGGCGACCCCAAGGCCGCCATGGGCGGCATCCTCGCGCTCAACTTCAACGTCGATGCAGCCTTCGCCGAGCCGGTCATGGATTCGCTGCAACGTTGGGGTAAAGAAGCCGGTGCGGGGGCGTTCTTCGTCGAAGTCTGGCTGGCGCCGTCATTCGACGAGGCGGCCGTCAAGCTGATCCGTACCAAGAAGAAGTGGGGCGAGCGCGTGCGGCTGCTTGACGTCGGCAACATGACCACGCCGCCGGACCCGAACGAACTGGAGTTCAAGAGCATCGCCGGCGGCATGTTGGCGCAAACCCGCGATTCCGTCGGGCTGAACGAGGACCAATGGAAAGTCGTCACCGAGCGGCAGGCCACTGATCAGGAAATGGCCAATCTGCGCCTCGCGTGGCTGATCGCCAAGCACACCAAGAGTAACGCGGTCTCGATCTGCAAGGACGGGATGCTCATCGGCAACGGGGCCGGGCAGATGAGCCGGGTGATGAGCTGCCGGATCGCGACGTGGCTGGCGAAGGACAGCCGCCATGAGGAGAAGCTGCACGGCGCGGCGGCCGCCTCGGATGGGTTTTTCCCCTTCCGCGACGGGCTGGACCTGCTGGTGGACGCCGGCATCACCGCCATCATCCAGCCCGGCGGCAGCAAACGCGACCAGAAGGTCATCGACGCCTGCAACGAACGCGGCGTCGCGATGATCTTCACCGGCACACGACACTTCAAACATTAATAGCGTCATTCGTTACTGCGGCGCCGCGATGACACGCTGGAATCAGTCCCGGGGCCAAACGAGCGCGCGCGCCGAACTCGGAGGCCCGGCGCTACAGTTCTTCAACAAGCTGCCGGCGCGCCCCCCTGAGGATTGCGCACGCGTTTTGACGAGCGCCCTGGCTGACACGGGGGGTGGTTAAGAGCTGCGGTTGGCGGTGGCGGGGTCTACGGGTATTCCTCAATGTATTCTTCGAGCTTGCGTTTGGCCTCCCGCTCGATTTGCCGCACGCGCTCACGCGTCAGCCCGACCTCTTCGCCGATCTGCTTGAGCGTCATGGGTTTCCCGTTGCGCTCGTTCAGCCCGTAGCGCAGCTTGAGCACCAGGGCCTCGCGATCGGTGATGCGCGAGAGCATCCGGCTGACGAAATCGGCGTCCGATTCGGAAAAAACCGCCTCGAACGGCTGCGGGACGCGCGTGTCCGGCAGCGAATCGGTCACCGAGCTGCCGTCTTCGGCCGTGCCGGCCTGGCTCGGACACGTGCAGGCCCGGATGGCATGTGAGATGGCGGCCGCCTTGCGCGGCGAGATCTCCAGGTGGGTCGCCAATTCATTGACGGTGGGCGCCCGACCCAACTGCTCCTCCAGCTCCCGCATGGCCAACTTCATCGCCCCGATCTGCTCCATCAGGTACCCGGGAATGTGGATCATCTGGGTGCCGCTCTGAACGGCCCGCCGAATCGCCTGGTCGATCCAGTAGCTGGCGTAGGTGCTGAAGCGCGAGCCGACCGACGGGTCGAACCGATCCACCGCATGCACCAGCCCGACGTTGCCCTCGTTGATCAGGTCCTCCATCGGCAGGCCGCGGCTGCGAAAGTTCTTGGCGACGCTGATCACCAGACGCAGGTTGGCCTGGATCATGCGGTCCCGCGCCTGGGCGGCCAGGCGCTGCAGCCGCTCATGCTCCTCGACGCTGGTCTCGCCCCGTGCCAGGCGCGCTTCTGACTCAGCCACCGAGCGGATGTGCGTAGCCAGCTCACACTCCTCCTCCGCGGTCAGCAGAGGATAGTGCCTGATCTGGCGGAGGTAATCTCCAATGGCGGATTCGAGCTTCGAGGCCATCTGTCAACCAACCCCTCATCCGATACGGTCGGCGTCCACCAACGGTTCTGACACGCGCTGCACGCGGGAAGACCGTGCAACCCCAACCTGGTATCGGTATGCGACCGCGCCCCGTCCAGTGAATGAACACTATAGCGGATCGGACCCGCGAAGGCGAGCGCTTATCGGGCAAGCTCAGATGCGTGCTGCGAGCCGGCGCGCCGGGTCAAGCTCTGGGCGTTATCCGGCTGGCGGCGGTTCACCGGTCGGACAGGCCGACGCCACGAGCCCCACCGCGGCCAGCAGCCGCCCGAGGCACTCCAGCGGCAGCCCGACCACGTTGGAGAAGCTGCCCTCGATCCCCTTGATGAGCCGGTCGCCCACGTCCTGAATCCCGTAGGCGCCCGCCTTGCCGTGCCACTCGGTCCCGGCTACGTAGGCCGCGATGGCAGCCGGGTCGTCGCGCATCCAGACGCGCGTTCGATCGTGTCGCATGATCCGCTCAATGCGTGCCGCGACTCGTACCAGGCTCACGCCGGTGATTACCGCACTCTCGCGGCCGGCCTGCAACTCGAGCATCCGCCGCGCATCGGCCGCGTCGGCCGGCTTGCCCAGCAGTTGACCCCGGCAAACCACGACCGTGTCGGCCCCGAGTACCCAGCAGCCGCGGTTGCCTTCGGCGACCGCGCGGGCCTTGAAATATGCCAGCGCCTCGGCCCACGCGGGCGGCGAGAGCGTGCCCGGCTTGTGTTGTGGCTCGACACGCGAACAGGCCTGAACCTCGAAGCGCGGCGTCAGACTGGCGAGCAGCTCGCGCCGCCGCGGGCTGGCTGAGGCCAGAATGAGTCTTTCGCCGAACGGCACCTGCGTTTCCCGGCAAGCCTTTGACCCTTTCCCCGACGATCATTAGATAGGGCCGTATGGCAACGGTCAAAGCGACCGGTGGTGGGGGGGCCAAGCGGGGCCCGGCAGAGCGCCCCCACCGCTTCGGGGCGCACCTTTCGATCGCGGGCGGGATGCACCGGGCAATCGCCGAGGCGCTGCGCTTCCGCACGGACACCGTCCAGGTGTTCGTCAAGAACCAGCGGCAGTGGCGGGCGGCACCGTTGAAACCGGATGACGTCGAGCGCTGGCACGAGCTCTTGGCTACGCCGGGGTTCGGACCGGCAGTGGCGCACGCGACCTATCTGATCAACCTGGCCTCGCCGGACCGGGCGCTGTACGCGCGCAGCCGGGCGGCCTTCACCAAGGAGCTCCAACGCTGCCAGACGTTGGGGATTCCATACCTGGTCGTACATCCAGGGGCGGCGCGCGGGGCTCCGGCTGGGCGGGCGATCGAGCGTGTGGCGGCGGCGCTGAACAGAATCTTCGACCGCAACCCGCGGCTGACCACCATGCCGTTGCTGGAGACCACCGCCGGGCAGGGGACCACGCTGGGGTCGAGTTTCGAGCAGCTTGCGGAGATTATCGGGCGTTTGCAGGAGCCGGTTCGCGTCGGCATCTGCATCGATACCTGTCACGTCTTCGCCGCCGGATATGACATTCGCGACGCCGCTCAATACGACGCCATGATCGAGCTCGCCGATCGCTGTGTCGGCCTCGATCGCATCCGCTGCTGGCACCTCAATGACAGCAAGGCCGACCTCGGCTCACGCGTCGACCGCCACGCACACATCGGCCGCGGCCGCATCGGCTCGGCCGGCTTCCGCAATCTCCTGGCCGACCCCCGCTTTCACGGCGTGCCCATGATCCTCGAAACACCGAAGGGCAAAGACGCCGCCGGCAACGACTGGGACCGCATCAACCTGCGCCGGCTGCGGTCGCTGGCCGCACGCGTCACCGGGTCACGCACGCGGTCGCGGGAGAAAGCAAGCCGCAAGGCGATTCCTGACTCCTCGGACCGTACCCGTTGTGCCGCGAACCGCCGCAGGTAATATCATCCGCTGCCCGTATAGCATCGTTTGTGTCGAGGCAGCTATCCGCCACGGCCGATCAGAGGGAAATGCAGAGCGATGCCGAACCAGCTTGATCATTGCGGCGTTCGAGACCTGCGGCGCAGGTCTGCTTTCTGCACGTTCGCAACCGATAGGCCGGGGCGGCGGGTTGTCGGGGGCACCGGCGGCGGGCGGATCTGATGCGCGTGAGTGCGGGCCAACCCTATCCGCTTGGCGCGACCTGGGACGGGGCGGGGGTGAACTTTGCCATCTTCTCGGAGAACGCCACCGCCGTTGAGCTGTGCCTGTTCGAGCGGCCCGACGACGTGGAGGAACCGGCCGGCATCCCAATCACGCGGCGAACCAACGGGGTCTGGCACGTCCACTGCCCGGAAGTTCGGCCCGGACAGCTTTACGGCTACCGCGTGCACGGCCCCTACGCCCCGCAGGAAGGCCACCGCTTCAATCCGAACAAACTGTTGCTCGATCCGTACGCGAAGGCCGTCAGCAGCCCCGCGCAGTGGCACGGGTTACAGTGCGGCTACGTCCCCGGCGACGAGCAAGAAGACCTGTCCTTCGACAGCCGGAACAGCGCGCCGGTCGTACCCAAGAGTATCGTGGTGGATGCCGCCTTTGCGTGGGGTGAT
>JAUWXH010000542.1 GCA_030616465.1 Planctomycetota bacterium
GTCGTCGCCGACAGCGTATTGCGCCCCGGGGAACAGCGGGCCGTCTCCCATCGCCGCGCTCGCGCAGAGCATCCCAAGCGCTACCGACACGGCCAAACGAAACTGAGAGCCGCGAGCTACCATCGTGCTTCCTCCTTTACGATATGCCCCTCTGCTACCACAGGCATCCTACCAGACTGCGATATGCGACTGCAAGCTCAAATCGCCGCATGCGCCGGGTGGCACTGGTGGCTTGCCCACCAGTGCTCTTCTACACCGACCGCCTCACCCTGAACCCTGAACCTTGCACCCTCGCCCCCGAACCCTCTCCGCTGTTCCCCGTTCCCTGTTCCCCATTTAACCACTTACCCATTTAACCGCTTGACCATCCCCCTTCGCCATTCTGCATTCGACATTCGCAATTAAACGCCATTCCGCGCCAGCCGCCGCCAATCTCCACCAACTGAAAACGGACAACTGAAAACCGAAAACTCGACGCGTACCATCATCCATGTACGCACACACCCTCGACCACCGCCGCGTTCTTGGGTCTCGGGTCTCAGATCTGAAATCTCCAATCTCAGGTCCCTCCGCCCGTCTTCGCCGCCCCCGGCACGCCCTTCAACCGTCCGATAACAAAGGTGCTCCAATAAGGGGGCGCGCAAAATGAGCGCCTTGGCCACCTTGGCCTCACCTGCCCGCCAGGACCGCTCTTATCGGAATGACCGCGCCCCTCTGCGCACGTTCGACCGTTTGCCGGCAGCCCCTCCTTCCCACGGTCAGTGCGCCCCCTCCGGCTCTGCACACACCGCCGTCCCGTACACCAGGATTTCCGCCATCCCCTGCGCGATCATCGACGTCGCCAGCCGCACGCTGATGATCGCGTTGGCGCCCAGTTCCCGGGCCTCTTCGACCATCTGGTCGAGCGATTGCTCGCGGCTTTCGGCCATCAGCTTGCGGTACTCGCTGACCTCGCCGCCGACCAGGTTGCGAAACGCGGCCAGAATGTCACGGCCGATATGGCGGGCGCGGACGGTGTTGCCGCGTACGAGCCCGAAGACCTTCGTGATGCGATAGCCGGGGATATTCGGTGATGAAACGACCAGCATGTTTCTCACTTCTCCACGTCCTTATACTTGTCGTGCCCGTAGCTTTTCAGCCGCTCGGCCAGAACCGTCAGGAACACCAGCACGACGCCCAGGATAATCGCCAGCACCGCGACGCGCTCAAACGCCTTGACCGCCGGATCGGTGGCGAACGCGTAGATGCCGTAGATCACCAGCACCACCGCGCCGCCGGCCCACAGCAGCCAGCCCAACCCGCGGGTGGCCTTGAAAGTGAAACCAGCCATCACATTGCTCCATTCGGCTTCGGACGGCTCGGGATACTCCAGGTCCTTGATGTCCGCGCGAAGCCGGCGAAAGTCCTCGAACACGCTACGGCAGCGGTCGCAGTCACGCAGATGCACGTCCACCTTCTGGCCCTCTTGTTGCGTCAGCTCGCCGTCGAGATAGGCGGACAGTTTTTCCTGGACAACATTACACGCGTTCATCGCGTCACTCTTTGGCCAACATCTGCTCGCTTAGCGCCGAGCGCGCCCGGTGCAGCCGCGACATCACCGTGCCGGTGGGGATGTTCAGCACGCTGGCGATCTCTGCGTACGACAGATCGTGAAAGTCCCGCAGCAGGATGATCTCGCGCATCTCGTCCGGCATCTGCCGCAGCACGCGGCGAAGCCGATCCAACTCCTCCCGCCGAGCCGCGTCACCGGCCGGATCGGCCGCACTGCGGTCCGGCGGATCGACTTCCAACGGCGCCGCGCGCTGCACCCGCCGGCTGCGCATCACGTCGATGCAGCGGTTCCGCAGCACCCGGTAGAACCAG
>JAUWXH010000090.1 GCA_030616465.1 Planctomycetota bacterium
GCATGATCTTGTCGCGGTTGGTGGTGACGGCCTGTCCCCAGTACACCTTGGCATCGCTGAGGTCGAGCACGATGCCACCAGGGTTGAGGTTGGCGCCAACCACGTAGATAGTCTCCACGTTTGAGCCGTCGAGGTTGGCCCGGCGAACCACATCCACCACGTAATCGGTCCAGTAGATCTTGCCGCCGGCGATGTCCAGCGCGATGTCCGCGGGCTTGTCGATCTCCGTGACGACGGTTTCGATGTTCGACCCGTCCAGATTGGCGCGCAGGATCTCGCCCTCCGCGGAGGTAATCGAAGTGCTCCAGTAGAGCTTGCCGTTGACGGCGTCCACCTCGAGCCCGCTGTGGAACGGCGTGGAGATCAGCGGAGCGGCGTTGGAGCCGTCGAGGTTTGCGCGGCCGATCTGATCCAGGGTCTGGTCGCCCCAGTAGAGCTTGTCGATGGGTGGATGGAGCGCAATGGCCGCCGGGAAAGCCAGACCCTCGGTCACCAGATCCTCGGGGCTGGTGCCGTCCAGGTTGGCCCGGCGGATTTTGTCGGTGTCCACATTGGTCCAGTAGAGCTTGCCGGCCGCTGGATCGACGGCCACGCCGCGTAAGCCGCCGCCCGTGTCCACGAGCATTTGCAGCTCCGAACCGTCGGTGTAGACGCTTCGGATATAGCCGTCCGAGTAGGTGGGCTTGAAGATGTCGGCGAAGTAGAGTGTTCCCTCCGCCGTGACCGGCACCGCCCCCAGCAAAGCCACCACCGCCAGCGTCGCGCTGGCCAACAGGCCTGCGGAAGCACGCCTTCTCAGCTCAATACCGTGTGACTTCATGGTCTTCTCTCCTCCTGGCTTGGAAGTTGACTCTCCGTGCCGCGACCCGCATTGGATGAGCCTGCTCCGGGATTCCCCGAATCGGCTCTGGTCGCGGCGAAACCACCTGATTCAGTCTTGAGAGTATCGAATTCGGACGCCCGATGGAACCTCGATTGGCGAAGAATCGAGCCCGTTTCGGGACGCCGCGACGGCTCAGCCGGCTTCCGACGCGTTTAACAGGCGATCGGATTTCACGGCGGTTGGCTTGTGCCGCCGCCGCCGCGCTGGCATAGTCCTCTGCCTGCCCGCGGGCCGCGGTGGCCGCCGGCGGGTAGTCCCGGAAACTGACGATGATTATCCGCTTGGCCCACAGTCCCGACCCGGACGACGCCTTCATGTTCTACGGGCTGGCATGTGGTGCGGTCGCTGCCGGCCCATACCAGTTCGAGCACATCCTGGAGGACATCCAGACGCTCAACGAGCGCGCCACGCGGGGGGAATACGAGGTCAGCGCCATCAGCATCCACGCCTACCCCTACGTGCGCGACAAGTACGCGCTCACGTCCTGCGGCAGCAGTATGGGCGACAACTACGGCCCGCTGGTCGTCACCCGCGAGCCGACGGAAGTCGAATGGCTCAAGGGGCGCACGATCGCCGTTCCCGGATTGATGACCACCGCGTACCTCACGCTGCAACTGCTGCTCGGCAAGGGCGCTTTCACACCGAAGGTTGTCATGTTCGACCAGATTCCGGCAGAAGTGGCGGCCGGGAAGGTGGATGCCGGGCTGCTGATTCACGAGGGGCAACTGACTTACGGCGCCCACGGGCTGAAGCTGGTGGTCGATCTCGGGAAGTGGTGGATGGAGCGGACGGGCCTGCCGTTGCCGCTGGGAGGCAACGCGATTCGCCGGGACCTGGGTGAGGCCGCCTGCCGGGAGATCACCGGCATCATCCGCGCGAGCATCCGTTACGGTCTCGAGCATCGCGAGCAGGCCGTGCAATACGCGTTGCGGTACGGTCGTGGGCTGGACACGGCGTTGGCCGATCGGTTTGTCGGGATGTACGTCAACGAGTGGACGCTGGACTGCGGACCGCGCGGTCGCGAGGCGGTCCGCCGGCTGCTGTGCGAGGGAACCGCAGCCGGGCTGCTGCCGGATCCCGGCGAGATCGATTTCCTTGGTTGAGCAGCGCCGGCGGTACCCCGCCCGCTCGAATCCCCTTGCGATTGCCCTATAATCATCACCGGTGCGGTCATGCCGCATCACCGTTCTAATCGAAGGAGACCGACGGATGCTAGGACTGATCGGCGGGACGGGTCTGGGTGAAGCGCTGCTGGGCGAGATCCGCGGAGAGGAGCGTGCGGTTGAGACCCCCTTCGGGGTACCCAGCGGTCCGGTCCGCGTCGTTAAGTGGGAGGGGATCGAACTGGCGATTCTGGCCCGGCACGGCGACGGCCACGTGCTGCCTCCTTCTCAGGTTCCCTACCGCGCGAACATCTATGCGCTCAAGTCACTGGGCGTCAAGCACGTCATCGCCAGCGGAGCGGTCGGCTCGCTCCGTGAAACGATCCGCCCGCGCGACCTGGTCATCGTGGATCAACTGATCGACAAGACTCATCGGCGGCCGGCGACGTTTTTCGACATGGGCCTGGCGGTGCACGTGGAGATGGCCCAGCCGTACTGCCGGCATCTGCGCGAGTTGCTCCTGTCCGCCGCGTCCAAAGTTGATGCCGTCGTTCATCCCCAGGGGACGTACGTGTGCATGGAGGGGCCGGCATTCAGCACCGCCGCCGAGTCGCACGTGCATCGCGCCTGGGGTGCCGACCTGATCGGCATGACCGCGCTGCCGGAGGCCAAGCTGGCCCGCGAGGCCGAGATGTGCTACGCGCTCATCGCCCTGGTGACCGATTTCGACTGCTGGAAACCGCACGAGCCGGGAGCGGACAAGCAGAAACTCATGGAGGAGATCATCAGCAACCTCAAGACGGCAACCGCCAATGCGATCACGCTGATGCGCGCGGCCATCGAGGCCTTTGCCGGCCAGGCACCCCGCCGCTGCGAGTGCCAGGAGGCGCTCGCGCTGGCCATCTGGTCGGATCGTGCCAAGGTCACACCGGAGATCGTCAAGACTTACGGCCCGCTGCTGAGCAAGTACTTCAAGGAAGAGTAAACTGGGCACCCGGCGGCCTGAAGCGGCGCGGACGCCGGTTTGCGGCCGCCGAATGCGGTTGGATCGGAAGAGGGAGGTTCTCATTTCGGACAGCGTCGCTCAACTTGAGCGGGAGTGGGTGGTGGCGGGTCCGCATCCCGACCGTGAGCGGCTCTCGCGTGAGGTGCGTGTCGCCCCGCTGGTCGCCCAGGTGCTGCTCAACCGCGGGGTGTACACAGCCGCGGACGTGCGGCAGTTCCTCGCCCCGGAGTTTCGCGCGCTGCTGCCGCCGGAGCGCTTGCCCAACGCCGTCGAGGCCGCCGGCCGTCTGGCCCAGGCCGCCGGGGCCGGTAAACACATCGTCATCTACGGTGACTACGACGTGGACGGCGTCACCGCTACGGCGATCCTCTGGCACGGGTTGAAGCTGCTCGGTGCGCACGTCGGCTTCTACGTCCCGAGCCGCTCCGACGAAGGCTACGGCGTCAACGGTGAGGCGCTGCAAAAGATCGCCGCCGACGGTGGCGACGTGGTGATTACCGTGGACTGTGGGATCACCGCGGCCGAAGAGGCCCGACTGGCCCGCCGCCTCGGGCTCGAGCTGATCATCACCGACCACCACGAACCGCGTGGGGAGCTGCCCGACGCTGATCTGATTGTGCACCCGACGGCGTGCGGCGTCTCGCCGAACCCGCACCTGTCAGGGGCCGGCGTGGCCCTGAAGGTCGCCTGGGCCCTGGCACAGGCGGCCAGTGAAGCGGACCGCGTGACGCCGGCCTTCCGCGAATACCTGCTGGACGCCACCGCCTTTGCCGCCCTCGGGCTCGTGGCCGACGTCGTCCCGCTCACCGGCGAGAATCGCATCATTGCCTCGTACGGCCTGCGCCAGCTCTGCCACACGAAAAACCCCGGCCTGCAAGCCCTGCTCGACGTCTCCGGGCTGAGTGGCAAGGCCCGCTACGACGATTACGACGTCGGCTTCCGGCTGGCCCCACGCCTCAACGCCATCGGCCGCATGGGCCATGCCCGCTTGGCGGTCGAGCTCTTCACGCGGGCCGACTCGGAACACGCCCGGCAGATCGCCGTCACACTCGACGGCCACAACCGCCAACGCCAGGAGGTCGAACGCGGCATCGTCAAGCAGGCCGAGCAGATGGTTATTGAGCATGGCTTCCACCGCGACAGTTGCCGTGGGATCGTTCTGGCCAGCAGCGCGTGGCACGCGGGCGTGATCGGCATCGCGGCCGCGCGCCTGGTGGACCGCTTCCATCGCCCCACGGTGTTGATCGCGTTGGAGGACGCGGTCGGCCAGGGCTCGGGCCGCAGCGTCAAGCACTTTCCCCTGCACGAGGTGCTGCGTAACTGCGAGCAGCACCTGATCAGCCATGGCGGGCACGCGATGGCAGCCGGGATTAAGATCCGCGCCGATCAGGTCGAGGCGTTCACCAACGCCTTTTTGGCCGAAGCCGCCCAGCGCCTCACGCCGGCCGACCTGCGGCCCAAGCTTTACCTTGATGACGAGGTCGAGTTGGCCCAGCTCACGTCCGAGGTGGTCGAGTCGCTCCAGCGCATGGCGCCGTTCGGCGTGGACAATCCCCGCCCGCGCTTGGCGACGACCGAAGTAGAGCTGGCGGACACGCCGCGGGCGGTCGGCCGGACGGGAAGCCATCTTCAGTTCACCGCGCGTCAGGGACGCACGTACCGCAGAGCGATCGCCTTCGGCCGCGGCAAGTACGCCGCCGAGCTGGCGGACCACCACCGCCTGCGCCTGGCCTTCGAGCCGCTGATCAATGACTGGAACAACCAGCGCCGCGTCGAGCTCCGCGTGCTCGACTGGAAATGGGCGGACTGACCGCGCTCCCTGTGTTATGCCGGGCGCCTTGCCGCGCGTATCCAAACCAGTCCTCGCGCAGAGCATCGGGTTCTCGGATGCGACAATGGGCCTTCACGCGGGAGCACCGCGGCCAAGCTGACGCTTGAGCGCGGCACCCGGGGCGGCTTGGCCGCCCTTCCGGCCAAGTCCAACTGCCAAGGGATATAATCTGCTCCGTGCTGAGTCGACGCCCAGTTGGAGGAATGTCATGCCGCGGTGTCCGGTTTGCAGAACGCAGATGGATCGGATTCGCTACGAGCGGGTGCCGGTGCACAATTGCGGGTCGTGCGGGGGGCACTGGGTGGAGAAGCCGCGGCTGGATCTGATCCTCGCCCGGCGTGAGGTGCAGATGCCCGAGCCGGTCAAGCAGAAGATGATGGAAATCGCCGAGGAGTCAAACACGACGCAGAAGCTCATCTGCCTGACCTGCGCCAAGGAGATGGTCAAGGAGCAGTTCAAGCACTGGGCCGAGATTCAGCTCGACCGCTGCCCAAAGTGCAACGGCATCTGGCTCGACCGCGGCGAGTTGGAGAAGTGCCAGATCTATTGGGAGTACGTGCAGGATCACCCGGAAGAATGGGAAAACGCCGACCTGGCCGCCCGCAAGGCGCTGCTCGATGCCGAGTGGGCCAACCGGAAAGCGGAGCTTCGTGATTTCATTGAGAAAACCGAGGAAGCTCGGCGCTACGCCGGGATGTGGGTGATGTTCGGGTAGCCAAGTTGTAGCGTCGGACGTCCCGTCCGACGCTTGGCGCTCAACTCGTTCCTAACGCCCGCCCGGCCCGTCCTGAAGCGCGGCCTGGCACTGGTGGGCAGGCGGCCCGTGGCACCCACCTGGCGGGCACGAGACCGCTGCTACTCTACTTCACAAACAGATCCCGCAGCCACTGGACGGTGGTCTGGCGGCCGATTTCGCCGATGGCTTCGGTGAGCGGGATGTCCTTTGGGCAGACTTTGGCGCAGTTTTGGGCGTTGCCGCAGTCGGCGATGCCGCCCTTCTCCATGAGTACGTGCAGGCGTTCTCCCTTGACGTACCCGCCGGTGGGGTGCGAGTTGTGCAGCCGCGCCTGGCCGATCGGCGCCGGGCCCATGAATGTGGAGTCCTGGTGGAACTGTGGGCAGACCTCCATGCAGCAGCCGCAGGTCATGCAGCGCGAGAAGAGGTAGCGGATGGACTGCTCGCCGGGCGAGATCAGCGGCGCGTGCCGATGAATGTCCCAGGTGCCGTCGACGGGCACCCAGGCCTTGATCTTGAGCAGGGCGTCAAACATCTTTTGCCGATCCGTCATCAGGTCGCGGACCAGCGGGAACTTGGTCAACGGCTCCAGCACGATCGGCTGCTCCAGCTCGTCGATCAGCGCGGCACACGCCTGGCGCGGCACGCCGTTGACGATCATCGAGCAGGCCCCGCAGACCTCCTCCATGCAATTGGAGTCCCACACGACCGGATCGACCTTCTCGCCGTTGGTGTTGACCGGGTGCTCGCGCAGGTACATCAGCGCCGAGACGACGTTGTGCCCGGGGGCATACGGCATTTTGAACTCTTCCCAATCCGGCCGCGCGTCCGGGCCGGCCTGCCGCTTTATCTTGAAATGGATCTCCTCGGCCATGCTGCGTCTCCTGGAATACGCCTACCGGTAGTCTCTGGGCTTCTCCGGCGGGAGGATGGACAGATCCACCGGTGTGTAGTCAATCTGCGGACCGTCTTCTGAATGCGTGGCGATCGTATGCTTGAGCCACCTCTCGTTGTTTGCCTTCCACTTGGCCTTGTACTCTTCGTACTCGGGGTCCCCTTCGAACTTGCCCTCGGGAATCTTGAGCTCGAACTCGGCTTTGTAGTGTGCCCCGCGGCACTCGTCACGCAGCCGTGCGCTTTTGGTGATGACTTCGGCCAGCACGATCATGTCCTGCACCTGCCGGGCCCAGGAGAGCGACTGATTGGCCCAGGAGCGGGTGTCGTCAAGCGAGATCCTTGCGGCGCGCTCCTTGAGCTTGCCGATCCCGTCGAGGGCTCTGTCCAGTCCCTCATTGCTGCGCTCGACGAATACGTGCTCGCGCATCAGCTCGCCCAACTCGCGATGCAGCGCGAAGGGGTTCTCGCCGCCGCTGGATGACATGATGCCTTGGTTGATCTGCTCCTGTCGCTTGCGTTCGGCCTCGATCTTGCTTTCCGGCAGCTCGCCGTTGGAGCGGCCCGCTTTCATGTGCGCCACAGCCGCGTCGCCGGCCACCCGGCCGCTGAACGACGCGCTCAGCAGCGAGTTCGCGCCCAGACGATTTGCGCCGTGGTAGGCGAAGTCGCACTCGCCGCAAGCGTACAGGCCGGGAATGCTCGTGGTGTGGTTCTTGGGCGAGATGGGGGTCATGCCACCGGTCTGCTCGTCCGTCTCGTAGCTGACCCACAACCCGCCCATCGAGTAGTGGGTAGCGGGGAAGATCCTCATCGGCGTGACGCAGGGGTCCTCGCCGACGAAGGTTCGGTACATCTCGAGAATGCCGCCCAGTTTCGATTCCAAGAAGGCCCTCGGCAGGTGGGTCAGGTCCAGGTAGACCATGTCTT
>JAUWXH010000026.1 GCA_030616465.1 Planctomycetota bacterium
GAACCGGGGCCGGCGTCTCCGGTCCCGAGGAGCACAAAACGGCCCTCGCTGGCGGCACCGGCCTCTTGAGCCCTGGCGGCGGGGCTGAGCCGCCGGCGACGGGCTCTGGGCGGTCGGAGTGCCGCCACGAAGGCCATCAGAACCGACTTGTGGATGCTAAGTCGTTTGCCATCAGCACGTTACGATCATTCCGGCCCCCTGGCGCGCCTCTGGTTTCCAGGTGCCTCGCCCGGGCGTCCCCCAATGGACGCCTTTTCGCGGCGGCCAGAGAAAAAAAAGATTGACACGACCGCGGCAAACGGGTTAGACTGCGATCTGGAGGAGTTGACACGGAGGGGATAGCTGACACTTCCCCCGGAACGTCAATGCCTTTTCTTGCAGTCAGCCGCCCAGCGTCGCGCATGGGCTGAGCTTTGAACAGGAGTTGCTCAGAGGCGATCACGCTCAAGGATTTGCACGAGCGGCCTCGTGAGCGTTAGCGTGTGGCTGTGTGTTCTGTGTGGGCGACCCAGTTGGTCGCCTGGGAAATGTGGAGTGAGGCGGTGGGGGAGAACGCGGCGCTGCCGCACCTAACCGCCAGTTATTGTTCCATCGATGGAGGAGACAGAAAATGCGAAAAGTTCTTGTATTATTGGCAGTAGCGGCGTTTGCGATGCCCGGCTTCGCAGACCTGCTCTGGGACAACGGTATGGACTACTCCGGCGTAGGGTCGTCCCAGGACGATACCGCCTACGGGCTTGTGTCCGAGATGGCGGATGACTTCGTCCTGGAAGCACCCAACACGATCGTCCAGGACGTCGAGTGGCTCGGTGGCTACTGGGGCACCGGCTACAACACAGCTCACTTTGACTGGCGGATCAGGATCTACGAAGATGCGGGTGACATTCCCGGCAACAACATCTTCGACCAGGTGTACCCGAACGCCCAGACCAACGAGACGTTTGTTGAGGATAACGGCGCCAGTATCTGGTACCACCACGCTATCGTTATGGCTGACCTGCCCTTGGTCGGTGGCGACAAGTACTGGGTCTCAGCCCAAGGCGTTGGCGACATCTGGCCGCAGGCGGGCTTTGGCTTGCACCAGGATGCGATCATCATGCACGAGGCCTTCTTCAGGTCCGACTATTTCGGTTACCCGAACTGGACGACCTCGTCGACGGTGTTTGGCTATTCCGCTGACAACTGCTTCCAGATCACCGGCATCCCCGAGCCGGCGTCCCTGGCGCTGTTGGCCCTCGGCGGCCTGGCGCTGCTGCGTCGTCGTTAAGCCTCGCAACCAGGAGGTGAAAGCCCGCGGGCTTGGCCTCCGCAATTACGAGTTCGAAACGGTCGTCCCTGCTCCACAGCCGCAGGGACGACCTTCTTTTTGCGCCAGCATGCCGTCGCGACCGAGCACCTGACCCACCTGAGGCCGGCTGCGCAGCGAGCGCGTGGAACGCCCTGGCGGGATGCCGCGGATGTAGTTCCGCGTCCCGTCCAGCGGGTCGATGACCCAGCACACCCGGTCGTTCTCGGGTGGGGGCCGATGCCCACGCTCCGGCTCGACGAGCGTCTCCTCCGCGAGAAACCCGTCGTCGGGGCGCTGCGCGCGGATGCAGTCGATCACGGCCTGTTGGGCGGCTTGATCGACCTGGCCGGCGGCACCTGCCTCTAGAGCCCTGGCGGCGGGGCCGAGCCGCCGGTGGCAGGCGGCGGGGTTCAGGGGAGATCGGGGGCAACGCGGGGGCGCTGATCCGTTGGGTGCGGCGGTGGCGGTGCTCGGGCCCGTCGGGGCCGGCTGGGGCGATGAGAATGCACCTCGATCCGCTTGTCCTCACAGCAGTGCTTCGCTACCTCCGGGCCCTGAGTCTGAATCCACACACCAGCGCACGCTTCGCTACGCTAACCACAAGTGCTTATCGATACACATCTTATCGCCCGGTCGCCGTCGGCTGTGAAGTGTCGCCGAGGGTCGTGCGATGGCACAGCGATCAGCAGCGGGCCGAGAGGACGCGGGACAAGGAGAATGCCCAGACGGTCCCGGCGCGACCATACGCGAAAAATTGGCCGGTGGAATGAAAAAAAAGCTTGCAAGGTCAGCTCCTGCCTTTATACTGTCGGTTGGGAACAGGCACATTTCGTATCCCATAAGGAAGAGGAGGTTAGAATGAAAAGCGGAGTTACATTTCTTGTTTGCCTGGGGCTAGCGGTCTGCGTTGCCAACGCGGACTATCAATCCGGCTTCGAAAATGTCGTCGGTTCGCCCGGAGGTACGGTTCTCACCGGTCAGGACGGGTATTACATTCCCGCTGGTACGGACAGCGTCGATTTCTTGGTGTACACCTACCAAGGGAACGTACTCGGGTTGCCGCAAAACCCGACCGGCCAAGATCAGTTCGTGGCCGCAGAGGGACCCGCCGGCGGATTCTACGGCCGGGCACAGCGCGACATTCTCTGGCCGACGGACACCGCCACGGTCGGGTACGACATGGCGGCGAGTTACACGGGTACGCCCCCGTCGTCGGACAACGTCGGGAGCTTTTCGTCGCAGCTTTACCCCGGTGAAGCGACCTACATCCACTTGATGTCGTGGTCTGATTCGGCCGCCCTGACCTTCCGGGCCCTCTATTTGGGTTACGACGCCGCCGGTGTGGCGCTGCCGCACCCGGGAGCGAGCCCGGGTCCGGAATGGGAGAACCTCCCCATCAACTATTGGTATCGGTTCGAGACGACCATTGACTTCGCCGCGAACCAGATCACCGGCGCGTCGATCACCGACCTGGTTACCGGTGTCACTACTTCGGCGCCGCTGTCGGGAGTGTATCTGGAAGGCGGTGAGGCCGGTGGTTCGCCGCCCCCGTCGGGGTTCCGGTTCTTCGCCGGTGGTGGCACGGCCGGCAACGTGACCGCTTGGGACAACATCAGCATCGTGCCCGAGCCGGCGTCGCTGACGCTGTTGGCTCTCGGCGGCCTGGCACTGCTGCGTCGTCGGTAGTTGTTGGTCGAGCACTACAGGTGATCCTTACCCCCCGGCGAGCATGGCTCGCCGGGGATTTTTTTGCGCCGGCGCCTGCCGCGCTGGACTGTCGCAGCCGCCAGACCCTCAGAGCTTGAGTGGCAGGCCTCGAGACTCGGCCTGGCCGACACACTTGGCGGCCTGGCGCTGATCCGTCGGCGCTGAGAGAGTGTCGTAGTCAGGCGGTGAGCAATACGTCGCGGCCGGAATCGCTGTCGGCCAGCAGATGCCGCGTCAATCGGAGCTCGGAGGGCCGGCAGCGGGGGCGAATGCTGACGAGCCAGCGCCCGTCGTTTCGGCTCGGGGTTCTGATGACCGGCGCGCGGACGGACCCTTTCCAGCCCTCAATCAACCTTCAGGCGAGCGAGCATCTCGGCGTCGCGGGCGGCCATGCCGGGAAGCGCCTCACCCCGGTACTTCGCCACGTCCAGCGGAAACATCGGTTGGCCCGTGAGCGTGGTCATTACGCCGCCGATGGTGTCGATGAGCACCCAGCCGGCCGCGATGTCCCATAGCCGGCAGTCGGACAGGAGGGCGGCGTCGAACGGGCCGGCGGCTACCAACGCCAGATGCAGCGACGCCACGCCCAGGTTGCGGACGACCACACGCCCCAGCCAAGCGTTCAGGAGCGCTTTTTCCGCGTCCCCGCTGAAGCTGCTGGGGATGGCGACGATCGGTTTGGGTGACCGGCCGGGGGCCGGCGATCGGCTTCGGCGCGCGATCGGCCGGCCGTCCTCGAAGAATCCCTCGGCCCGGCTGGCGGAGAAGAGCCGGTCATGGGGGGGCATGTAGATCGCGCCCGCGATCGGGAACCCGTGCAGCATCGCGCCCACACTACACGCATACAACGGGATGCCGCGGATATAGTTCCGCGTCCCGTCCAGCGGGTCGATGACCCAGCACACCCGGTCGTTCTCGGGTGGGGGCCAACGCTGTCCCTCCGGTTCGACGAGCGTCTCCTCCGCGACGAACCGGTCGTCGGGGCGCTGCGCGTGGATGCAGTCGATCACGGCGCGTTGGGCGGCTTCATCGACTTCGCTGACCTCGCTGCGGTCCGCTTTCAAGCGCACGGCCGTGGGCTTCCCGAAGTTTTGCCGGGCGACGGCTCCGCCGGCCCGGGCGGCCCGCTCGGCCAACTCGCGCAGCGAGCGCAGGGCGTCAGCCTCGGTCGGGTCGCAGTCGCGTGGGCTCATTGGCGTTTCTTCTTCGGGTCGGAGAGCTCGTCGGCCTTGTGCTGGATTTCCTCGGCCCGCTCGGCGATGCGTTTGAGCACGCGCGCGGCCAGACCGGTCCGCCCTTTCTTCTTCGCCGCCCCGGGCCCCTGGGGACCGCCGCGCTCCTTCTCCTCTTTCAACTGCTTGCGGATGATCAGCGACTCGAAGATGCCGAACACGTTGGTGGACATCCAGTACAGGTTCAGCGCGGAGGGCATGTAGTAGAACATCAGCGGGAACATGATGGACATCATGTAGGCGATCATCTGCTGTTGGCGCAACTGGTCTTCGGGCGACATCCCCCCTTTGCCTTTCTTGCGGGGCTGCTGTTGCTGCTTGCGGGCGGCCTCCAGCCGGGCCTGCTGCGCCGGCTTGGGCATGTACTTCTGCTGCACCCACATGCTGACGCCCATCAGGATCGGCAGCACGTTGAGCGAAGGGATGTTCTGAAACATCCGCCCGATCAGCGGCAGCCAGCCCAGCACCGGGATGGTCACACCGGCGCCGCCGAACTTGATCAGCGCGTCCGGCGCGGAAAGATCGTCGATCCACCACCCGTCAAACGGTGTGTGGCGCAACTGGATATCAGTGTTGAGCGAGGTCCACAGAGCAATCAGGATCGGCATCTGGATAAGCATTGGCAGCATGCCGACCATCATGCCCATCGGGTTCACGTTCTCTTCGGCGTACAGCTTCATCCTCTCCTGGTTCAGGCGGGCCTTGTCGTTGGCGTAACGCTCGGTGATCGCTTGCATCTTGGGCTGGATCCGCGCCTGGGCTTCCTGCATGCGGAACATGGACTTCTGCTGATACACCGTCAACGGGTGCAGCAGCGTGCGGATGATCAACACCATGATCATGATGGCGACGCCGTAGTTGCGCACCACGAAGACGATCGAGTGCAACAGCCATTTCATGATCGCGGGCAGCGGGTGAAACGTGCAGCAGCAGCGCCGGTCGGCATCCTGAGCCACGCTGTAGCGAAGCTTCCCTTTGCGGTCGGCGAAGGCCGGGTTCGTCTTCTCCAGCACCTCCGGCTCCTTCGGGCCGGCATAGATCTCGAAGGTGAATGCCTCCCGCCCGCCGGCGCTGACCGGCAGAAACGTCGTCTTGAAACGCGCCAGCATGTCGCCCGGATCGGTCGTGGCATTCTCGATCGCGACCTTCGCCACCACTTGCTCGATGTAGTCGGCCACGTCGCCGGTGATCGCCAACGGACGCGTGAAGACGCCGAAGTATTTGTTGCCCAGCACGACCCAGAGGAATCTGGCCGCCTCTCCCGGTCCGGTCAGGGCCGTCGTCTCGTCAGGCCCGAGCTTGGCCAGGTCGCCGCGGCGTTTGTTGTCAATGTCGATTGCGTCACCATCACGCTCGGCCCAGACCAGATTCCGCATGTCGTATTGCAGTTGCTCCTTGTGAATCCCGACCGGGCCGTCCTGGTCGATCGCCACGTTCAGCGGCTGACCGCTGAGGTTCTCGATCGCCAGCGTCAGGTGCAGCAGCTTGGGGGCCGACTGGAGCTCGTACGTCTTGGTCACCCGCAAGAGGGCTTCATCCCGATCCGCCCAGCGCAGCGTCGCCGTGAACGTCGCCTTCCGCTCATCCGCCTCGGCGACTTCCCAGACCAGATTGTCCAGCGACCAATCGCGGTTCTCGAACTCCTTGATCTGGAGCTTGTGGGTCAGGTAGGAGTGATAGGTTCGGCCGGCCTCCTCGACCGGCGTCAGCAGCTCGTAGGGCTCATCGGTGTGGGGACCGACGCGATAGCGGTATTCGCCGTTCTTGCGCTCGGTGAGCCATATGGTAGCGACCGCGGCACCCCGCGGAGTGAGTCGCAGCTTGAGGTCGTCCTGGGCGGTGCCGATCGTGAGCGGTTCCGAGCGCTGCCCGCCGACGAACGCCAGCTCCTCACCGGGCTGAACCGGGGCGCCGGCTGACGTAGCGGGCTGCGTCTGGCCCGCTGCCGGCCCGATCGCGGGCGCCTGCCAGACCGGCTGACTCGTGCCGGGCGGACCCGGGGCTTGTTCCTGCGGCTGGGAGGTCGGCGGGGGGATCTGCGGCGGGGGGAACAACCGGTCGTATACCACCCGGTACGCGAAGAAGATCACGAACCCGGCGACGAGAGCGGTTATCAGGCGGCGGGTTTCCATTACGTCTCGATCCGGGCCCGGCGACGGTAACCCCCCGCCGAACGGGCCGTCTGAATCCCTTATCCATCCGACCGCGGCTCACACGCCGGGTCGGCAAGGCGCGCTACTCTCACAGCTCGAACACTCCCACCTGACAGGCCGGCCGCGAGCGGAACGGCATATTCTAGGCCGTTCGGTTCGTTGTGCAATCGCGCCGGGCGTGGCGGCGGCGCGCGACGCAGAACCGCCCCGCCGGGTGCGGGTCGGTTCTGCGTACGTGTCCAGGTGCAAACCGCGGCTTTGCCCGCCGCGGGGGATGCCCGCGACGCCCTACTCCTCCGGCCAGATCTTCTCGCCGGTGTCCTCGTCGTGGAGAATGATGGCGTCGGTGGGGCAGCCCTGAGCGGCCGTCAGGACATCCTCCGGGCTGTCGCCCGTGGGATCCTTCACCACGGCGATGTCCTCGTCGTCCATCTCGAAGGTGTTGGCCGCCTCATTGCAGCAAAGCTGATCCCCGATGCACGTCTCGCGATCGACCTCGATCTTGTACTTGGCCATTTGAAGCACTCCGTTCGGCGTCGACCGAACACCGCCCTTGCGATGCCGTCCGCCGCCGTCGTCAGACGAACCGTAGGCCTCGATGCTCACCGGTCGTGAGGCCTTCCGATCTCACCAACCGCCGACCGTGCGGCGCGTATTGCTCACTGGTTGGCCGGGACGGGCCCGGCCAACAGCTCGTATTCTTCCAGGGGGGCGGCGTCACCGGAACACACCAGCTCGCAATTCATGCGGATTTTGGGCAGCTCCAGGTCGATGAACCGCCGGGCCACGCGCTTCTTGCGTTCGCTCTTGGTTGCCTGGCTGAGCAGCAGGTGACCGATGATGATAGCCGCCGCCGAGTCCACCAGCCGCCGGCCCGAAAGGTCCATGTAGTCGTTGCCACGCTCCTTGACGTAGGCGACCGCCTTCAACAGCGTGCTTTTGGCCTCGGTGAGCTTGAGCTTCAGCTCGGCTAGTAGCTCGTCGGCGTAGCCGGTCTCCTCCAACTCGCTGGCGTAGCGCTCGAACGGCCCGGAACAGACACCCCGGACGGCAGCCACGATCTGCAACTGGCTGGTGCCCTCATAGATCGTGGTGATGCGCGCGTCACGCAGGTGGCGCTCGGCCGGATAGTCGGTCATGTAACCCGACCCGCCGAGCACCTGCAGGGCCGTATTCGCCACCTGCACGCACATTTCCGAGGCGTAATACTTGCTCATCGGCGTGAGCATGCCGTTGAGTCGTTTCAGCGTCCGGGCGCGCTCCTTGCGCCGCTTGCGCTCGACCTTGTCGGTCACCCGCCCGGTTTCGAGCGCCCGCAGGTTGTTGTTCTCCAGATCACAAGTGCGACTGGTTTCGTAGGTCAGAGCCCGGGCCGCCTCGATTGTCACCTTCATGTCGGTGACCATCTCGGCCACCGCCGGCAGCCGCTCGATCGGCCCGCCGAACTGCTTGCGCGCGTGGGCGTAGTCGCGAGCCAGCCGATACGCCGCCTCGGCAATGCCCAGCGCCTGGGCCGCGATGCCCACGCGGGCACCGTTCATCAGGGCCATGGTGTAGGTGATCAGCCCGCGTTGCCGCTCGCCGATCAGCTTGGCCGGCGCGTCGTCGTACACCAGCTCGCACGTCGGGGAGCCGTGGATCCCCAGCTTGCTTTCCAGGTGCCGCACCTTGATGCGCTCGTTCCGCTCGGAGATGAACAGGCTCAGCCCACGCCCGTCGGTGATCTCCGGCTCGCTGCGGGCCAGCGTCAGCAGCACGTCGCCGCACCCGTTGGTGATGAAGCGCTTCACGCCGCGCAGAACCCAGTTGCCGTTCTCATCCTGGAGCGCCCGCAGTCGCACGGCTTGCAGGTCGCTGCCGGCATCCGGCTCGGTCAGCGCCATCGCCCCGGTCACCTCCCCGCGGGCGAAGCGCGGCAGATACTCGGCTCTAATCTCATCGTTGGAGAAGGCGTAGATGGTTTCGGCGATGCCCTGCAACCCGAAGATGTTCATCAGCGAGGCGTCCGCCCGGCTGACCATCTCGATCGCCATGGCATAGACGATGCTGGGGCAGTTCAACCCACCGTACGCGCGCGGCAGGGTGAAGCCCATCAGGTCGGCCTGGGCGAGCCGGCGGATGTTGTCGCGCACCAGCGGGTGCAGCGTGACCGTGCCGTCTTCGTTGAGCTTATGACCCTCGCGATCAACCTGCTCGGCCCGCGGGGCGATCGTGTTGCCGGCAATGCCCCCGACGATCTCGAGAATCCGCCGGTAGTTGTCGATCGCATCGGCTTCATCGACGGGCGCGTAGTCGATCTGCGCCGTCTTCGCGTCGGCGAACCCGTCTTCCTGTTCGCGCGCGATCTCGGCCAGGTCGAGATGCTCGACCAGGAACTGGATGTCGGTGTTGTCAAGGAAGAAGTTAGGCACGATCAACCTCAAGGGGCAGGGAGTTTCTGCCGAGCGTAAGTGAGCAGTGCGGTCGCGGCAGAACGGGCGTCCTCGAAATCCCGCTCAGCGAAGTAGTCCGCCGCTGTTCCGCGGGGCAGCGCATCGGGATAGCGCGTCGGAACGTAGCAGCGATCAAGATTGCGCGCCGCGTCGGCCAAGCGGGCGATATCCGGATAGCCGGGGGTCAAGCGTTCGACGAGATGCAGGAGCCCGTGGATTCGGGCATGCTCTCCTCGGCCGATCAACAGTGCTTTCAAAGCAAGTTCGCCCGCTTGTTGACACCAAAAGCAGGCGGCAGGCCACTGTTGCCCTTTGCCGCTGTGCTGGGCCGCAGCAAGCTGCTCCTCCGCCTGCTTGAGCCAGCGCCGCGCTTCGGCGAGGTTGGCATCAGGTGCCGCGCTCATACAGCACCTTGCCTTCGCGCTCCGCGTCGGCCAGCAGCCCGCTTCGCCGCGCGCGCATTCCCTCGATTTCTTCCGGCGTGTAAACGATCGGCTCCACGGGAATGCGCGCCCCGGTGACTGCCAGCGCAGACGCGATCCGGTCGATGAAGCGCTCGTTGGTCTCCTTGAGGATCAGCAGGTCGACGTCGCTATCAGCGTTAAAATCCCCGCGCGCGTAGGAGCCGTAGAGCACGACGCGTAGTGCGCCGCTGGCAGCCAGCCGAGCGACCATTTTCTTCAGCTCGGGCTCGATCTCATTCCAGCGGCCTTGTTGCCAAGGGCTAAGACCCATCGGCGATACCCTTAGGAAGTTCCCGACCAAAAACGCCGCATACCGACAACCTCGTCAATTGAGCGCCGGCACATTCTACTCTGGCGCCCGTTCCTTAACCGCCTTGATCATCATCGGGATCACCTGGTTGAGGTCGCCCACGATCCCGTAGTGGGCGACGGAGAGAATCGGGGCCTCGGGGTCGCTGTTGATGGCGATGATCTTGGCCGACTCCTCCATGCCGGACCGATGCTGGACCGCCCCGCTGATTCCGCAGGCGATGTACAGTGCCGGTCGGACGGTCGTGCCGGTCTGCCCGACCTGATGCTCCTTGCCGATCCAGCCGCTGTCCACCGCGGCCCGCGAGGCACCCACCGCCGCCCCGAGCGCCCCGGCCAAATCATATATGGCCCTGAAGTTAGCCTTGCTGCCGACGCCGCCACCCCCGGCGACGATTACCCGAGCCTGCTTGAGGTTGACCTTCCGCGGCTCGCGGTGCCGCTCGATCAGCCGCAGGGCCAGCTCCAGCTCGTCGATCTCGACCTGCTCTCGGACGACCTCGCCGGTCCGCGCCGGATCCGGCTGCCCCAGCGGCATCACCCCCTCGCGGATCGTGGCCATCTGCGGCCAACGGTTGTAGTTAACGATCGTGGCGATGATGTTGCCGCCGAACGCCGGCCGAATCTGAAGCAGCAGATTCTTGTGCACACGCTTGGTGCGCGCGTCCGGCTCG
>JAUWXH010000554.1 GCA_030616465.1 Planctomycetota bacterium
CCCTTGGGGCGGGGCTTGTCCTCCTCGCCGACCCACTGGAGGATCGCCAACAGCGTTCCGTCGCCGAGCCGGCGATCGGCGAGCTTGATGATGCGCGTGTACCCGCCGCTGCAACTGCGCTTCTCGTTCCGCTTCTTCATCCGCGGGCCGATCTCGGCGAAGAGTCGATGGACGACCGACTCGGCGGTGAACTTGACGCCGGGACGGGTGGTCGTGGCCCGATAGCGTCGTCCGGAGCGGGAGCGTCGCACCTTCAGCCGTTTCGCATCGCTCATGCGATCGTACTCGTCGCGGTGCTCAGCGGGGATGATCGAACGGTCATTGAGCAGGGCGATGGCCCGCTGCCGGGCGGCGAGACTCCCGTCGATGGCCAGCGTGACCACCCGCTCGGCCAGCGGCCGCGCGTCCTTGGCTTTGGCCAGCGTGGTACGAACCTCGCCGTGCTCGATCAGGCTCTGCACCAGGTTTCGGCGCAGGGCCAGCCGGTGCGAAGAGGTACGGTTCAGCTTTCTTCCGCTGAGAGCGTGTCGCATGCGGCTGTCCTCAAAAGCCAGCGCTGGTTGGCCCGGCGGCCGGCTCGGGGGTATCCGACGACGAATCGTCAGAGCCCATGCCCAGCGAAAGCCCGATGTCGGCCAGCTTGCGGTGCACCTCCACCAGCGAGGTTTTCCCGAAGCTGCGCAACTGAAGCAGATCGCCCTCGGTCAGGCGGACCAGATCGCCGATCGTGATCACCTTAGCCGCTTCCAGACAATTGCTGGCACGGACGGAGAGATCCAGGTCAGTGATCGACCGCTCGAGCTTATGACGGAGCTCGTCGTCCACGGCAGGCGCGGCGGCCTCCGACTCCGAAACGTCCGGGGCGAAGCTCTCCCCCAACTCAAAATACTGCACGAACGGGTTGAGGTGCTTGCGAAGAATCTTGGCCGCCTCCACCAGGGCGTTCTCGGGCGAGACGGTGCCCTTGGTCCAGACCTCCATGACCAACCGGTCGTAATTGACCCTCTGGCCGACGCGCGTGTCTTCCGTGCGATAGCGTACGCGGGTCACCGGCGAAAACAGCGAATCCACCGGGATGATGCCGATTTCGGTGGTATCGTCCAAGTGCTCGGCGGCCGGCACGTACCCGCGCCCGCGCGCCATCGTCAACTCGACGGCGAAGTGAACGTCGTCGGTGAGCGTGGCGATGAGCTGGTCGGTGTTGTAGATCGACACGGCCGGGTCGCACACGAAGTCCCCGGCGCGCAGCTCGCCTTTTTCCTGCCGTTCGAGGCGCGCCGTCTTCGGCTCGTCCGCATCCACCTCCAGAACGAGCGCCTTAATGTTGAGGATGATGTCGGTGACGTCCTCCAGCACGCCCGGCAAAGAGCAGAACTCATGGTCCGCCCCGGCGACGCGCGCGTGGGTGACGGCCGAACCCTCCAGGCTCGACAGCAAGATACGGCGCAAGCTGTTGCCGACCGTGGTGCCGAAGCCGCGTTCGAACGGCTCAATGGTGAAGCGCCCGTACTTGTCGGTGCTGACTGCCTCGTCTCGGAGGATACTAGTCGGTAATTCTAGGCCACGCCATCTAATACGCATTTTCCTCAGGCCCCTCGAAGCCGTGCTCTTCCAACGTCAAATCATGTGCCGGCCGCACCCGTCTACCGCGAGCAGAACTCCACGATGAGCGCCTCTTCC
>JAUWXH010000066.1 GCA_030616465.1 Planctomycetota bacterium
AAGCGCCGATGGAGCGTGCTGCTGGAGCCGAACTCGCGCGGTACGGCATTCCACTGGCAGCCGGTCCGCAGCACGTAGAAGATGCCGTCGGCGATCTCCAGGTCGTCAGCAAGCTGCCGTTGCCCGCCACCTCCCGTCCCGTTGGCGAACCGGTTCCGCCGATTGGCAACCCGCTGCCGCTTCGTGGTAGGATGGCCCTCGGACGACCGTTCCGGGCAGATCCAAGGGCCTTACCGCTATGTCCGACGAAACGCCGCAGCACGAAGTCACACGCCTCTTGCAGGCCGCCGACAATCCCGGTCCGGCCAATGCGGAACAGCTTCTGACGCTCGTATACGATCAACTGCGGAAAATCGCGCAGCAGCGCATGAGCGAAGAGCGGGCCGGACACACGCTGCAGGCGACCGCTCTGGTTCATGAGGCCTACGCCCGGCTGGTCGCCAACGCCGAACTCGCCTGGGACAGCCGCGGCCATTTCTTCACCGCCGCCGCCGAAGCGATGCGGCGGATTCTCATCGAGCACGCCCGCGCCCGGGCACGCGAGAAACGTGGTGGACCCGATCAGCGCCGCCTCACACTGGATATTGGTGAGGTTGCCGATCTGGCCCAAGAGGAAAAAACCGAGCAGATCATTGCGCTCGATGAAGCTCTGCGTCGCCTGGAGAGTCAGAGGCCACGCGTTGCCCGCGTGGTTCACCTGCGGTTCTACGCCGGCTTGAGTGTGGACGAGACAGCCCGCACGCTGGGCGTCTCGGCCCGCACGGTGGACTTGGACTGGGCCTTCGCGCGAGCCTGGCTCTACAAGGAACTGGTCGACTAATACACCAGGAAAGACAGATGAACAGCGGCGACCCAAATCGCACCCAGGAGATCTTCGCTGAAGCGATGCAGGTTTCGCCCAACCGCCGTGCCGCGTTCCTGGACCAGGCCTGCGCGGACCAGCCGGACCAGCGTTCTTCCGTGGAAGGTCTGCTCCGTGCGCTCGACGACGCAGGGCGTGACGGTTTCTTGACCAGTCCAACATCCGCCGACAGCGCCGGCGGTACGCTCGCACCGCCATGGCCCGACCTGAGCGGGACGATCGGCCCCTACCGACTACTGGAACGCCTCGGCGAAGGCGGCTTTGGCGAGGTCTGGACGGCCGAGCAGACCAAGCCGATGCGGCGAACGGTCGCACTGAAGATCCTCAAGCCCGGCATGGACTCCAAGGAGGTGCTGGCCCGCTTCGAGATCGAACGCCAGGCCTTGGCGCTGATGGACCATCCCAACGTGGCTCGGGTCTACGACGCCGGCGCGACCGACCAGGGCCGACCGTACTTCGTGATGGAGCACGCGGCTGGGCTGCCGCTCACCGACTACTGCGACGCCGGCCGGCTTCGGGTCCGCCAGCGGCTGGAGTTGTTCATCCGGGTCTGCGAGGCCGTCCAGCACGCCCACACCAAGGGCATCATCCACCGTGATCTGAAGCCCTCGAACATCCTGGTCACGCTCGCGGACGGCAAACCCGTCCCGAAGGTGATCGACTTCGGCATCGCCAAGGCGACCGCCGCTCCGCTGACCGACCGCACGCTGCACACCGAAATCGGCCGGCTGATGGGCACACCCGAGTACATGAGCCCCGAGCAGGCCGGCACCAGCGGCATCGACGTGGACACTCGCAGCGACGTGTATTCGCTCGGCGTGATCCTCTACGAGCTTCTGACCGGCACGCTGCCGTTCGAGCCGCATACGCTCCGCAAGGCCGACCACTCCAGCCTGGTGAAGATCATCCGCGAGATGGAGCCGCCCACGCCCAGCGGCCGCCTGTCGACGCTCGGCGCCGAGCCGGTCAACCGGCACAACGGCGCCACGCCGCAGGAGATCGCCGTCCGGCGTGACACCGAGTTTGCCGCACTTCAGCGACAGGTCAAGGGCGAGCTGGACTGGATCGTGATGAAGTGCCTGGAGAAGGACCGGGCGCGGCGCTACGAAACGGCCAACGGGCTGGCCTCAGACGTGCAGCACTTCCTATCCGGCGAGCCGGTGGTCGCGGCGCCGCCGAGCAGGCTTTACCGCTTCCGCAAGTTCGTGCGCCGCAATCGCGCGATGGTCACGGCAGCGACGATGGTGGTGGCCGCGCTGCTGGCCGGCACGGCCGGGACGACGTTCGGCCTGCTGCGGGCCGAACAGCGCCGGGCCGACGCGGAGGCGGCGCGCGGGCGCGAGCGTCAGCAGCGTGATCTGGCCGAGAAGCGGGAGAAGCAGACGCAGCAGGTCTCGGACTTCCAGGCCGCGATGTTGAGCGAGATCGACGTCGAAGCCATGGGCCGCGGCATCAAGGAGCGCTTCCGCGAGCAGGTCCGGGCGGCGCTGGAGCGCCAGTACGTGGGTGAGTTCCCGGACCGGCGCCGGCGTACGCCGGAAGAGATCGAGGCCGAGTTGGCGGCGTTCGATCAGCGCGCCGACGCGGCCCAGGCGGTGGACGTGGCCCGGCGCGTGATGGACGAGTTTGTGCTGGCGCGCGCCGCCGCGGCACTGGAAGAGCAGTTCACTGAACAACCGCTGGTGAGGGCGCGGCTCCATAGCGCTCTCGGCAGCACCTACCGAGACCTGGGGCTCTATAGCGCGGCCGAGACGCACTTCCGCGCGGCGCTGGAAATCCGGCAGCGCGAACTGGGAGCTGAACACCCGGACACACTGACCTCCATCAGCTTTTTCGGCTACATGCTCTGGGTGCAGGGCAGGTTGGCGGAGGCCGAGCCGTACTATCGCGAGGCGCTGGAAGGTCGCCGCCGTGTGTTGGGCGACGAGCACCCGGCCACGCTGAGTTCGATCAACGACATGGGTGAACTGCTCGTGGACAGCAGGCCGGCTGAGGCCGAGCCATACTACCGCGAGGCGTTGGAGAGCCGCCGCCGCGTGTTGGGCGACGAACACCCGGCCACGCTGACCTCGATCCACAACATGGGCTACCTTTTGCAAGCTCAGGGCAAACTGACCGACGCGGAGCCGTATTATCGCGAGGCGCTGGAAAAGTCCCGCCGCATCCTGGGCAACGAGCACGTCACCACGCTGGTCCACAACATGGGCTTCCTGCTGGCAGCACAAGGCAGGCTGACCGAGGCCGAGCCGTATTACCGCGAGGCGCTGGCGACGGGACGCCGGATTCTCGGTGATGAGCACCCGGACTTGCTGCCCACGCTCCACAACCTGGGCAGTCTGCTCCAGTCCCAAGGCAGACTGACCGAAGCGGAACCGTATTACCGCGAGGTGCTGGAAAAGTGTCGCCGAATCCTCGGCGACGACCACCCCAACACGCTGATAACAATCAACAGCATGGGCGTCCTGCTCCAGCAGCAGGGGAGCCTTGCCGAGGCCGAGGCGTATTTTAGGGAGGCGCTGGAAAAGTCCCGCCGCATCCTGGGCAACGAGCACGTCACCACGCTGACCGCGATGCACAACCTGGGTTTTGTGCTCCAGGCCCAGGGCAAGCCGGACGAAGCGGAGCCGTACTACCGCGCGGCACTGGAGACGCGTCGACGCGTGCTGGGCAACGAACACCCCCACACGCTGATCTCGATCAACAGCATGGGAAAACTGCTCCGGGCCCAAGGAAAGCTGGCGGAGGCCGACTCGCTCTTTGCGAACGCCACCCGCGCGGCACAAGCCGGACTGGGCAGTCACCCGATCACCGCGATGATCGAGTACCACCATGCCGAGTTGCTCTGCGAACTCGGTCGCGTCGACGAAGCGATCGATCTCGCGCGAACCGCCGTCGATCAGCACCGGGCGAATCCCGACTGGCCGCCGGACGAAGCCGCGCACGCCCGCCGAGTGCTTGCCGCGACGCTGTCTGCCGCCGGCCGGCAGGGGGAGGCGCTGGCGGTCAGTTGGGAATCGGTGCAGACGGAGCGGCAGCGGCCCGGCACGACTCCGGCCGCTTTGGCAACGGCCTTGGCGACGTTCGCATCGGAGGCGATCACGGCCGGCGACGGGGCGTCGTTGGCGCAGGCGGAGCAGGCGCTTCGCGAGTGCCTGGAGATCCGTCGGACGGTGTTGCCCGACGGTCACCCCCAGGTCTGGTTGCGCTACAACGCCATGAGCATGCTGGGCGAGGTGCTGGTCGGACAGGCGGCGGACCCGTCGGCGGCGATCGGAGCGCGGATCGAGAAACTCCGCGAGGCCGAGCTACTACTGATCAAAGCGGGCGAGTGGCTGGCTGGCAACGCCGATCGTATCCCTCAGCAATATCGCGACGAGCGGCTTCGTCGCGCGCTGGAACGCATCGTGGAGCTGTACGAAGTTTGGAACACCGTCGTGCCCGACACCGGCAAGGCCGAGCGGGCCGCCGAGTGGCGAACTGAGTTGGAGAAGCTTCGAGGGCCGTAACGGGTTGAGGCGGACTCGACCCGCCCGGCGCAGCCGGGCCGGCCCATCAGATAACCCCGAACGAAGGGAGACAGCCATACTGTACTCAAACAGTCACATTGCGCGCCGTCCGAGCCTCGTGGCCCTGTTGAACGCGGCGCACCGGGATCCCATTAGAAAGGAGACAGTCATGTCAAGGATCATACTTCTGGCAGCAGCGTGGGCGCTCGCCCAGCTCGCGTCGGCACAGCCGGGCAACGGCTCGGCGGATGCTGCTCAGCAAGAAGGAATCCCCGCGGACGTCCGGGTCGAACCAGACGTGGCCGCTTCGGAGTTCCCGGCCACCGCGCCCGGCTATACCACCGCGCCCGGCTATAACGGTGATCCGACCGCCGCGCTGGCCGAGAATTCTGACGCAGAGTTCGCGCCGGGCGAAATCCTGCTGGCCTTCCGGCCCGGCGTGGCCGTGGCCCAGGTCGACGCGGTCCGGCAAGCAGTCGCGGCCACGCAGATCAAGCAGTTTGCGCAGATCGGCGTGCACCACTGGCGGCTGCCGCCCGGGCTGACGGTGGATCAGGCCGTCGGCGCCCTCTCGGCCAATCCGAACGTCAAGTACGCCGAGCCCAACTACATCTTCCGCGCGCACGTCTTCCCGAACGACCCTTACTTCTACCACTCCCAATGGGGTATGAACAACTGGGGGTACCTCGGCATGACCCCTGACGCCGACATCGACGCCCCGGAAGCCTGGGACGTGCAGACCGGCTCCGCGGACGTTGTGGTCGGCGTGATCGATACGGGAATCGACTACACGCACGAAGACCTGGCGGACAACATCTGGGCCAACCTCGGAGAGACAATCGACGGCTTCGACAACGACGGCAACGGCTACGTCGACGACGTGCGGGGCTGGGACTTCCGCAACGACGACAACGACCCGATCGATGACCACGGCCACGGAACCCACGTCGCCGGCATCATCGGCGCCAAAGGAAACAACGGCATCGCCGTCACCGGCGTCAACTGGACGGTGACGCTCATGCCGCTGAAGTTCCTGGACTCCGCCGGCTACGGGTGGACCGACGACGCGATTGAAGCGGTCCTGTACGCCGCTGGGTTCGGCGTCCGCGTCACCAACAACAGTTGGGGCGGCGGCCGGAAATCACGCGCCCTGGAAGATGCGATCGAAAGCTCGGGTGCGTTGTTCGTGGCCTCGGCGGGAAACGATGGGAGCAGCCGGAAGCAGTATCCGGCAGCCTACGACCTGGACAACGTCATTTCCGTAGCCGCCACGGACTGGGACGACGAACTGTGGTCCTTCTCCAACTACGGCGCCTCCTGGGTGGACCTGGGTGCACCGGGTGTGTCTGTGCTGTCAACCGCGCCGACCGTCAATTGCACCCTGTGCGGTAATGAGGATGGAGTCCGGAGCCTTAGCGGCACCTCGATGGCCGCGCCGCACGTGGCCGGGGTGGCGGCCCTGGTCATGGCCGAGGATCCCGCGATGGACATTCTCACGATCAAGGGCCGCATCCTGTCCGGCGTGGACCCGCTGCCCTCGCTGGAGGGCAAGACCTTGACCGGCGGCCGGCTCAACGCGTTTGCCGCTGTGCCGCGGCCTCCCGGCATCATCGTCACGCCGGTCGAGGGGCTGGTGACCACCGAGGCAGGCACGACGGACGCCTTCAGCGTGGTGCTCTACTGCGAGCCGGCTGCGGACGTGAGCATCAATCTGGCCTCCAGCGATCTCTCGGAGGGAACGGTCTCGCCTGCGTCACTGATCTTCACGCTAGCGGATTGGCACCTCCCGCAGCAGGTGATCGTCACCGGCGTCGATGACGCCATCGGCGACGGAAACGTAACCTACACCGTCCTCACAGCGCCCGCGGTCAGCGCCGATCCGGGTTATGACGGGCTCGACGCCGCCGACGTCTCGGTGACCAACCTCGATGACGACGGGGCCCGGGCACAGGACGGCTCGATCGTCGCGTGGGGAGCCGGGGGCTGCGGACAGTCGGAGTGGCCGCACTACGGGCAGTCGTGCGTACCCGAGCCGAACGCGGGCTTCGTAGCCGTCGCGGTGGGCGGGTTCCACAATCTTGGCTTGCAGGCCGACGGCTCGATCGTGGCCTGGGGAGCCGGAGGCTGCGGACAGTCGCCCCCTTACCACTTCGGCCAGAGCTGCGTGCCGGCACCCAACCTCGACTTCGTGGCCGTCGCGGCGGGCGGCTATCACAGTCTGGGGCTGAAGGCCGACGGCTCCATCGCGGCGTTCGGAGCCAACTACTACGGGCAGTCCGACGTGCCCGCGCCCAACACGGGGTTCGTGGCCGTCGCCGGGGGCGGTGCATTCAGTGTGGGCCTGAAGTCCGACGGCTCGATCGTGGGCTGGGGATCGGATAGCTACGGGGCGCTCAACGTGCCGCAGCCGAACAGCGGCTTTGTGGCGCTCGCTGCGGGCGGTTACCACGTTCTGGGTCTGAAGGCTGACGGCTCGATCGTGGCATGGGGAGCGGGAGACTGCCAACAACCGGTGGGATCCTTCCCGCACTACGGGCAATCGTGCCCGCCCGCGCCGAACACGGGCTTCGTGGCGGTCACCGCGGGATCAGGTCACAGTCTGGGCCTGAAGGCCGACGGCTCAATCGTGGCGTGGGGCCGCAACGACTCCGGCCAGTGCGATGTCCCGGCGCCCAATGCGGGATTCGTGGCCATCGGACAGAGCCGTAATCACCACAATCTTGCGCTCAAGGCCGGCGGCTCGATCGTGCCGTGGGGGCTCAATGACCAGGGTCAGTTGTACGTCCCGGCGCCGAACACGGGCTTCGTGGCGGTCGCGGCGGGCGCGTTTCACAGCCTGGGCCTGGTGGGCTTGCCGCCCGCCCCGGGCATCACCGTCACGCCAACTCTAGGGCTGGTGACCACCGAAGCAGGTGGGACCGACGCCTTCAGCGTGGTGCTCGACACCGAGCCGGCCGCGGACGTGACCATCGATCTGGCCTCCAGCGATCTCTCCGAGGGAACCGTGGAGCCCGTGACGCTGGTCTTCACCGCGGCGGACTGGAACCTGCCGCAGCAGGTGATCGTCACCGGCGTCGACGACGCCATCGTCGACGGGAACGTGCCCTACACCATCGTCACAGCGCCGGCGGTCAGCACCGACCCGGACTACAACGGGCTGAATGCCGCCGACGTTTCCGTGACCAACCTCGACGACGACGGGGCTGGTGTGACCGTTTCGAGCATCGTTCCTGACTCGATGCAAGCGGGCACGCAGGTGGACGTCATCATCAGCGGCTCCGGCTTCGTGGACGGTGCGAGCGTGACGTTTGAGAATGGTGCTGGCGTGGCTCCGACTGCCGACGTGACTTCGGTCAACAGCACGACGATCGAAGCGGTGATCACCGCACACAAGAACGCCAAGGCTGCGGCGTGGGATGTTCGCGTGACGAATCCGGATGCTTCAACAGGCACGCTCACAGCCGGATTCACGGTGATCCGATGACCGTCGGCCGCAACCACCCGGCTCATCAGAAGACATCTGAACGCCGGTTGAATATTGCAGCGCCTGGCGGGTGAAAAGTGCAGCGCTCGATAAGTTGGCTGTAGGTTACCAGTGCGGAGTCCGGTTTGTCGAGGAGGGATCTCGGTTTCAGATCTTGGTGGGTGGCTGCGGGGGCGTGGCGGGCCTCTTCGGTGGAAGG
>JAUWXH010000513.1 GCA_030616465.1 Planctomycetota bacterium
GTCGCCGGCCGCTTTCACACACGAGGTGCGCGCGTAGCCGTCCGGGTTGTTCTGCGGCGTCTGCATGAAACGCTCGGTGTAGATGCTGTCGTAGTTGTGCCAGTCGGTGACCGCCGCGCCTGCTACGCCCACGCTGAACATCTTGCTGTGTGTCAGGGCGTAGGCGGTCATGAAGCCGCCGTAGCTATACCCGGTGATGCCGACGCGCTCGGGGTCGGCGGATTCGTGCTCGATGAGCCAGCGGATGCCGTCCTCCAGGTCGGACAGCTCGCTCTCGCCCAGCCGGCGGTAGGCCTGCCAGGCGGAGACGCTGCCCTGCCCGCTGGCGGAGCGCGGGTCGCAGACCCAGCAGATGTATCCCTGCTGCGCCAGCATCTGCTTGACCATGTAGCCGCTGCGGCCCCAACTGTTGCGCACGCTGGGGGAATACGGCCCCGCGTACGTGCTGCTCCAGACCGGGTACTTGCGCTGTGGGTCGAAGTCCGGCGGGCGGATGATCATAGCGTTGAGCAGGTAGCCGTCGCGGGCGGGGATGCGCAGCAGCTCGGGCTCGCTCAGCTTGTACTCGGCCAGCTCTTTCACCTCGTTCTCGCTGATGACGCGCACCAGCGCGCCGTCGCTGTCCCGCAGGTAGACCTTGGTCGGCGTGGTGATGTTGCTGAACGTGTCGATGAAGAAGCCGAACTTCGGATCGAACTGTGTGCGGTGGCTGTATCCAGGCTCGGTTAGGCGTTGGATCGAACCGCCGGCGAGCTTGACGCGATAGGCGTGCGTCTCGATGGGGCTGTCGTGTTTGGCGGAGAAGTAGACGCGCCCTGTTTGGGGATCCACACCGTGCAGGCTGGTTACATCCCAGTCGCCGGCGGTGACGCGCCGGATCAGTCCGCCGTCGCGGGCATGGTGGTAGAGGTGTCGCCAGCCGTCGCGGGCGCTGCGCCAGAGGAATGAACCGTCGTCGAGCCAGTGCGGCCGGCCGAGCACATCCACCCAGCCCGGGGAAGTCTCGGTCAGGAGCGTGCGGGCGCGGCCGGTTTCGGGGTCGGCCTCGTTCAGATCGAGCCAGCGCTGCTCACGATCCTGCACCTGGTAGATCAGCTTGCCGTCCGGTGCCCAGCTGACCCGGACGGTCAGGAACTCGATGTCCTCGTACTTGGAGAGGTCCACCCATACGGTTTTGCTGCGATCCGGCCGCAGCAGGCCCAGCCGCACGGTCGGGTTCGGATCGCCGGCCTTCGGATACGGCGTCCGCTCGGCCGTGGAATGGAGGGGGATCTGGTTGACGATCGTGTAGACGGGCACGTTCTCTTCGTGCAGTTGCAGATAGGCGACGTGTTCGTCGTCATCGCGCCACCAATATGCGCGGCGGCCGGCACGCCCGTACACCTCCTCCATGTATACCCAGTCGAGGACTCCATTGAGGGTCTGGTCGTCGCCGTCGCGGGCGAGTTGCCGCTCCTGGCCGGTGCGCGTGTCGATGGTGTAGAGGTTGTTGTCGCGGACGAAGCTGACGTATCCGCCGCCTGGGCTGAGCGCAACCTCCCGGCGCGATTGCGCCTCTTTCGTCAGGCAGGTCAGCTCTCCGTCGGCGAAGCAGTAGCAATACAGCCGTCTCTTGTGCCGGATCAGGGCGGTGGCGCGGTCTTTGCTGAATAGGCTGGGCCGTCGGGCAAGCCGCTCGGCCGCCTTGTCGTCGAAGTCGGCACGGGCCTTGAGCGCGGCCTCGAGGCCCTCGTGGTCGTAGACGGGTCCGGCTTGGTCGCCGCTGACGGCGTCAATGCGTGTCGCCACGCCGCCGCGCCGTTGTTGGAAGTGCTTTCCATCGGGTAGCCAGCTCATGCCGCGGGCGTACGACCCGCTGAAGTTGACGCGTCCCCTGGGGCCGTAGATCGTCTCGAGCGTGAGCAGCTTCTGGCCGGGGGCTGGCTGCGTCTCCGGCTGTGACGCCGCCTGCGAGGCGGGCCGCGTCTGGCCCACGGCCGGGAGTGCGGCGAGGAGTACGAGCGGGACAACGGCCCAGCGGTGGGGCAGGGCCGCCTGGCGAGCGCCAATGCTGACTCGGCCAAACGGAAGCGTGCCATTCATGTGTTTCCTTTCGGGCCACGGATCGGGCTCC
>JAUWXH010000083.1 GCA_030616465.1 Planctomycetota bacterium
GTGGAAAAATGCGCGTGACAATTGTCGTTCTCAGTGCGGTTGTGGCTTTGTCCGGGCCCGTGTTTGCTCAGGAGTACTACGTCGAGGCTAGCCGCAACGCCATCGTCCGCGACCGGCCGGACACAGGCGCCGAATCGCTGCTGCGATTGGAGCGGGGCGATCAGCTCAACGCGGTCACGGGTCAACAGACCGACAGATTCTATAACGTCTTCTTGCCGAACGGCGAGACGGGATGGGTCTCGAGCTTCGTGGTTCGGCTCCACGAGGGCCGAGCGCCGGATGCGCCACCAGTTGCGGTTATGCCGGGCGTTGGCGGCGGTCTCACGGCCAGGGAGCGCGCGTACGCCGAATTCCACCTGGCGATCGGTAAGCCGAAGGGCTACAAGGAGATGATCCGCGAGGGCTACGCCGTCGGGTACGATCCGAAGCTCAAGATACCCGTTTGGGTGCAATACCGGCTGACGCGAGCGCGGTCAGCGGACAACAGCTTCCCGCGCAGCGACGCTTTTGAGGAAGATGCGGAGGTCCCCCCGCAGGCTCGGGCAACACTTGAAGATTATAGGATGCTCGGAGGCAGCTACGTCCGCGGACACATGGCTCCGGCCGACGACATGCGCTGGAGTGAATCGGCCGAAGAGCAAAGCAATCTGCTGACGAACATCGCCCCGCAAATCGGTGCGACTTTCAACGGGAGCATCTGGAAGACCATCGAAAACCGGGTGCGCGGCTGGGTGATGGACCGGCAGGACCTCACGATCATTTGCGGCCCGGTGTTTGAGGCCCGACCGGGCGTTCAACCGATCGAGCGCCAGCCCGTGACGCAGCGACAGCAACTGTACAACGTCATCGGTGCGAACGGCGTTGCCGTACCGACTGCGTTCTTCAAGATCGTGGTGGACATGCGCGATTTGCAGAACCCGGACGTGCTTGCGTTCCTGGTGCCGCATATCGCGACCGAAACCGAGCCCGAGCGACAGGTCGAGTATTACCTGGCAAGCGTAGACCGAATCGAGGAACTCACCGGCCTGGACTTTCTGACAAACCTGCCCGCGAATGTGCAGGAGGATGTTGAGAGTGTCGCAGCGGCGGCGCCTTGGTAGACGCTCGCACAGCGCTGCGAGATTCACACGTCGAACAACAGCACATCGCCGAACTCGGCACTAACCTGATGACAAAGCGGCACGACTATGCCTGCCCTGAGCCTGCTCGAAGGGTCAGCCGTGTCTTTCCCAGCAACGGTCGGCGCGCCGCGGCGAGATTTCACATTTCGCTCAGAATGACGGCCGGCGAGGCGGCAATGCGACACGATTGACCGATTGGAAACCGGTTTCACAGAATACGGCCGGGACGGGGCCCGGCCGCTACATCTGCTTGGCGTGTCGATCCGTGGGAGTCAGGCGGATTCTTTGCGGCGGCGGCCGGTCTTCAGCAGGTGGGCCTCGCCCCGGACCACTTTCGGCGTCACCGTATACTGGCCGCCGGGCTTGGCCTCGGGCAGCTCGTACATGTAGTCGAGCATGAACTCTTCGACGATCGAGCGCAGCGCGCGGGCGCCGGTATCGCGCTTCAGGGCCCGCTCGGCAATCTCCTCGAGCGCGTCAGGCGTGAACTCGATCGCGCCGTTCTCCAGCTCGAACATCTTCTCGTACTGCTTGACGATCGCATTGCGCGGCTCGGTCAGAATGCGGACCAGCGCCTCTTTGTCCAACGGCTCCAGCGTGCAAACCACCGGCAGGCGCCCGACCAGCTCCGGAATCATGCCGAACTCGATCAGATCGTCCGGCGTGACCTGCTCCAGAGTCTGGCCGAGCTCGCGGACCTCGTCCGTCTCGGGGGCTTCCGCGCTGAAGCCGATCGCCTTGCGCCCCAAACGCTTGCGGATGATATTGTCCAACCCGACGAAAGTCCCGCCGCAGATGAACAGGATGTTGGCCGTGTCGATCTGGATGTACTGCTGTTCGGGGTGCTTGCGGCCGCCCTGCGGGGGCACGTTGCTGATCGTGCCTTCGAGCATCTTGAGCAGGGCCTGCTGGACGCCTTCCCCGCTCACGTCGCGGGTGATCGAGACGTTGTTCCAGGTTTTGCCGATCTTGTCGATCTCGTCGATGTAGATGATTCCGCGCTGGGCGGCTTCCAGGTCGTAGTCGGCGTTCTGGAGCAGCTTGAGCAGCACGTTCTCGACGTCTTCGCCGACGTAACCCGCCTCGGTGAGCGTGGTAGCGTCGCCGATCGCGAAGGGGACGCTGAGGTAGCGGGACAGCGAGCGGGCCAGCAGCGTTTTTCCGCACCCGGTCGGCCCGAGCAGCAAGACGTTGCTCTTGTCGAGCTCGACGTCGTCTTCCTGCATCGAGTCGAAGTGGGTCAGGCGTTTGTAATGGTTGTAGACCGCGACGGACAGAGCCCGCTTGGCCAGGTCCTGACCGATCACGTACTGGTCGAGAAACTCGAAGATCTCCCGCGGTTTGGGCACGGTCTTGAACGGCGAACGTCCGCGACCGGCCCGTCGCCGCTCCTCGCGCACCAGGTTATGACACAGGTCGATACACGAGGAGCAGATGTAGACGTCGTCGGCCCCCTCGACCATCGGGCCGGCTTCGCGGTGCCCCTTTCCGCAGAAGCTACAGACGCTTCCTCTTTTTCCGCGGCCCCCTGTATTTCCACGACTCCCGCTCATGCACCACCCTCTGGCGTGCCGGCCGACCAAGCCGGCCGCCCCTTACTCCTTTCGTCGCATTTGCGAGCAGCACCTAAGCCAATTCTACCCTGCCGTCGCCCGCTTTTGAAGCCACCCGTCTGCGGAACCCATCTCGTTTCTTCTCTCGCCCAAACGCGACCGCCGACCCCATTCATTATACACCAGCCGGTGGAGCTTCATGCCGCTTAAACGCAGGCTGGACTGACGCCACGCTCTACTCCGAGGGCGGAGTAGACGGGTGGTCGTCTTCGGCATCGTCGGGCTGCGAGCCGCCCGGCGATTGAGCCGACACGTCGGAGTTGAACTTCTGAAGCACAGCGGCCCGCATCGCTTCAAACTCCTGCTCGGTGATCTGCCCGCGCGACCGCATGTCACGCAGGTCCTGGATGGTGAAGGGCTGCTCCGAAGACTGGTGCCGCAGCAGGCGACGTTTGAGTGCGCGCGCGCCAAGCCAGCACAGGATGATCGCGGGAACACCGAGCCCCAGAAGCAAGCCGCTCCAGGAGACCAACTCGCTGGTATCGGGCATGGCGTCTCAACGATGAGTGCGCCGGGGTTGATACACCCCGTTCGGAGAGACCGTGCTCCCGTTCTCGGCTCAGCCGGGGGCTAATCCCCCCCCTCGACGTAGCCACTCAGCCTTTGGTGCACGAGAATGCTATTGCGGACGACCAGCACGTTGCCGAAGGGTTGGATCGTGCCCAACCCGCCGTTCTGCACCCAACTGTCCGGCTCGACGGTATCGACGATGAGCTGGAGGAGCTCCTGCATGCCCGCGCCGGCTCCATCCCGTTCATCGTCGCGCTGGCCCTGCTGGCCGCTGCCCTGCCCACCGAACAGGCCTTGGCCGCCACCACCCCCGCCGCCCTGGCCACCTTGGCCGCTTTGTGCAGCCTGCTGCAGTGCCTGGGTGGCGTCGAGTTGCAGAGCATTCATGAAGCGTGGGGGGCGGACGAGCAGGTCGCTGACGTCATAGACCTTGACCAGCATCTCCTGGCCCAGGTCCTCCTCGGTGGAAAGCACCAGCATGTTCCCGCTGGCACGGTAAGCCAATCTGAGGTCGGTCCCCCCGGCTTCCTTCATGATCAACCACAGCACCTGTGACAGGCGCACGTTGCGGACTTTGATCGTGATCGCCTTGTCCCGCTCGATGCCGGCGTCCTCGAGAATCTGCCAGTTGACGACGACGTTCATCTGCGTGAAGTCGGCGATGAACTCCATCACCTGCTCCAGCGGGAGCTCCTCGAACATCACCTCCGGGAGCCGCTGGTTCAGCAGCTCGAGCGTGGAAGGGGTCCTGCCCGGCGGCGGCGGGGTCTCGCTCTGCGTTCCCACCTGGGCCATCGCCGCCGATGCCACTACGAGACAAACCACTGCGTACGTCGTGATCGTTCTCATGGTTCTGCTCCCTGTCCGCATCCCTCACCGCACAGCTCGTACGGCGCAGACATATCCGCGCGCCACGTGAGGTATTATACCACATCCGGCCAGCCTGTGGCCAGCTAATCGCCATTTTTCTCGGGCCTGTCGGGCACCCGCCCCCGCTCCCCCGGCTGCCACCGGTGCCGGCGGCGGATTACCAGCGACAGCTCCTCCAAGCCTATCGGCGTAGGAAGCTCCGAACTCGTGGACATCGCGAAAGTCTCGCCGGCCCGCCGGTGCAGACCCCCGTGCGTGCCCTGCATCTGCACGAAATACGACAGCAGACCGCTGCCCGTGTACCACCCGTCCGCCAGACTGACCGCCACGTCGGGCTGCTCGGCGGAAAGCCGGCACATTCCGTCCCAGAGGCGGGGAACGGCGGCGGGGAAGTCGTGTTCCGCGGTCCGGGCCACCCACGCCGCCGAGCCGGCAAAGCCCTCGTCATCCATGGCCCCGGCCGCCTGCATCGCCGGGCAGACTCCCTCCAACCCCAGCGGATCGCCGCAGACCGCTTGGTACCGGTAGACAAGCCGGTCCCCGTCTTGACGTGCCGCGATTTGCGCCTGTCCCCCATCCGTCAGCAGGCCCACCCGCTCTCCCGCGCGCCAGGCCACCAGCTCGACCTGCGGGCAGCCGGCCAGTGCCTCGACCACTTGGTCGCGCGTGGCGTCGTCGTAGGTGTGAACGCGGGCGAAATCCAGCAGCCCGAAGGTCGGCACGGCCACATCGCCGGGCCGCGCCAGACGCTTCACGGTCCGCAACCCTGCTCGCCGCAGGCGTCGCCGCAGACGAAAGCGTTTGGTCGGCGTGGTGCTGATGCCGTGATCGGCCAGCATGACGATCTCGAGTTCGCCGTCCCGCTCGTCCAGCAAGTGGGCGACCCATCGATCGAGCTCGGTCAACATTTCGTCGATCTTTGGGCAGGTGAGCATGTGACCGAGGCCGTCCGTGCTCAGGATGTAGATCACCACCTCCGGCCGACCCCGTGCCAGGCAGTCATCCACCACGCGACGCGTCCGGCGCAGCTCGCTGCGAAAGGTGCGCCGCGGGAACAGGTACATGATGGCGTCTTCGAAGAAGCCGATGCGGTAGTCCGTGAAGCGCACCCACTTTTCGTTGGCGCCGCGGAGATAGAGTCGAAACGCCCCCGTCAGGCGGTTCGCCGCCCGATCGAAATATCCCGCTTCATACCCGGGCGTCGGCCCGCAGCGAAAGAACGCGTCGTAGGCGGGATCCGTCAGCGTAGGGAAGACCGAGATGACCCGCGCCGGGCGATGGAACATGCGGAAGTAGCCCTGACGCCACAGATGCTCGATCCGCTCGAACGCCACCCCGTCCAACAGCAGGACCAACAACGGTCGCGGGGCCGACCCGCCAGACGACCGCGGCCGCTCGTGCGGGGCCTGGCCTGCCCGCTGCGGTGAATTCTGACGCCCGTCGTGATCCAAGGCTTACCCCGGCTACTGCCCGGAGCACCTTATACCTTACATCTTGCGGCGTGTTAAATGGCGAAATGGTAGTCGAGTCCGCCGTGCTCCGGCGGTGCAATCCCTTTCCTGCCCGGGCAGCAAGCGTTGTCTTCGAAGAGGGCTGAGGCAGCCCAGCCGTCGGGGTCAATTCATGGCCACGATGACCCGCTCGAGCGTCTCCAGGCTGCGCTGCACGGTTGGGCGGTCCTCTGCGTCGGGAAACCGCTCGAGGCAAGCCGCCAGGTGGGCGTAGGCGCCGCGCAGATCGCCTTGGCGGTAGCGGATTGCGGCCAGTTCCTGGAGGTGTCGCCCGTTCGCCGGCTCCACCGCGGCCAGCCGTTGCAACACTGCCGAAAGCTGACCCCAATCCTGGTTCGCCAGGTAGATCGAGCGCAGATTGTTCAGCATCCGCGTCAGGATCGCACGCGTACCGACCGGCTGGAGATACTTGGAGGAGAACCGCCTTTTGCCGTTGGATTGACGATGCAGGATTCGGCGACAGTCCTCGACCGACAACGAGCGGCCGTCATTGAACGGATCGGCCAGCACGAAGCGTTCGGGATCGTCGAAGCGGACCAGGAAGTGCTCGGGGAACCGCAGCCCGGCCACCGGCCACTTCAGCCGCCGCCCCACCTCGATCCACACCACCGCCAGGCTGATGGGGATCCCGACTCGCCGATCGATCACCCGGCTCAGGTAGCTGTTCTGGGGGTCGTAATAATCCTCTTCGTTCCCGGTGAGCTCGTAACCCTCGACGAGCACCTCGCGCATGGCCTGGTAGCGCAGCGTGGCCGCCAAGCCCGGTCGGGCATCCGCCAAGGCCTCCGCCATCGTGTCCAGCTTCCCCAGGTACGTGTTCAGGTCGAGGTAGGGATAGACATCCCGGCACAGGTGCAGGGCGGCGCAGTCCAGGCGGATCTCGTCCGCAGGCAGCTCCATCAACAGATCGAACGGATGGCGCTTCATTTGGCCCGCCCACACGTCCTGAACACAACTGAGCCCCTATCGCTTGATCTTAGCACCCGCGCGGGCCCTTGGTCGAAGTTTTCCACGATTACCATGTTTATCAGACCGACCCGCGGTTCCCGGTACAATCTTCGCCATGGAAAACGACGCGGCACCAGAACCGAACCGGGCGCGGCGACTGCGGCCGGGGACGGCCGTGGTCCTGCTGACCGCCCTGGCCTGCCTGACCGCCATCATCTTCCGCACGCCCATCCGCTCCCGCTACTGGGCCTGGCAGATCACGCACGGCACCACCACGCCCGAGCGGGCGATGTACCTGACGCTGTTGTGTAACGCCGGCGATGGCGGCCGTTGGGGCACCGCTGTCCTGCTGGAGCACGAGGACGCGGAGATCCGGCAGCTCGGCGTCGTCGTGCTGCACCAGCTCCACACCGACTGGGCCCGGCAGCACCTGCTGCGGCTGCTCGAGGACCCCGATGAGACCGTACGCGAACTGGCCGCGCTGGGACTGGCGATCCACGCCGACGAATCGGTCATCCCTGAGCTGAAAGGGATGTACTCGTCGTCCGACGAGACGGTGGCGAGCACCGCCTGCGTCGCGCTCGGTCGCATCGCCACGCCAACAGCAGTTGCGGCGTTGACCGAGTTGGCTGCCCGGCCGGCTGAGGCGAGCCGTCGGGCTGATCTGGTGGACGCGTTGGCGGCCGTTGCCACGCCGGCATGCGTGCCGCCGCTGTTGGAACTGTTGGAGGACCATCGCACCTGTGACGTACCCCCGCGCGCGTCGCGGCTCGCCCTGGAAGCGCTGCGCGGCTTGCAGACCGAAGGCCCCCAAGCGCTGCCGGGTTGGCTGGCCGCGCCGCAGTCGAACGATGCAGCGGCTTCACGCCCCATTCCCACGTCGGGCCCGGCGGTCCGCGCGGGCTCGCTCCCGACCTCGCGCCCCGCAGCAGCCTTGTTACCGACGCTCGACCCCGTTCCAACAACGGTTGCAGAGCGTGCCGCCGCGGCGTTGGCCCGCATCACCGGTCTGAAC
>JAUWXH010000009.1 GCA_030616465.1 Planctomycetota bacterium
GTCGTCAGGCTCCGCATGTACTTCCGCCTCGCTTGAGCCATCCCATGTGTTGCGTTCGATCGGCGTGAGCGACGAGCTGGCACACAGCTCTATTAGGTTCGGCATTGGACGATTCAACACCGAAGAGGAGATCGACTACACGATCGAGCGGGTCGTGGCGACGGTAAAGAAGCTGCGCGCCATGAGCCCGCTGTACGAGATGGCCCAGGAGGGCGTGAACTTGAGTGAGGTGCACTGGACCCCCCAGTAGGGGATGCGTAGTTTGGCTGAATGGATGGACATGGCGAAAGATTCGCTGGAAGCGGCCGGACAATGCCTGCGTATCCAATGCTATCGGAGCGCCGTCAGCCGATCATATTACGCGATCTTCTCCGCCTTAACGGCGGCGCTGCATAGTAAAGGCGTTGCCTCACCGGCGCGCCGGGAGACGTGGCCGCACCGGAGTCTGCCAGACCTTGTGCGAGCCCATTTGCCCCAGCGACTTGGACGCGGGCGCGCCGCGAACGTACGCCGACTGGTAGGCCAAGCCTACAAGAACCGCGTCAACGCGGACTACTCCACCAAGGCGACGATCGACGCGCAAACCGCCAGGCGCTGCTTGGCGGACGCGAGTGCTGTTATTCACCTGTTGGAAGCAATGCCATGAGCACGATGATGCAGGACGAGATCGTTCAGCTTGTCCAGACCTTCCTGGACCGCCACCAGCCGGAAGGCTACCGACTGGACGTTGATGCTCTCGGGGTGAAGCGTGAAGACGATTGGTGGTACGTGACTGTCGTTCCCAGCATGTCCGGAGTTCGCTCGTATGACTACGCGCAGCGACTGACAGAGGTCGAGGAACGAATCCGCGATGAGCGCGACTTGAAGGTGTTGCTGGTACCTACGCTAGTGGACGATTGACTTACGGCGAGCCACCCGGGCAACTGCAAGGAGAATCCGTTCATGGCCTACGGCAACAAGGTCATCGATCATTACCAAAACCCACGTAACGTGGGGTCGCTGGACAAGAACGACCCGAACGTGGGAACGGGGATCGTCGGCGCGCCGGAGTGCGGCGACGTCATGAAGCTCCAGATTCAGGTCGATGAGAACGAGAACATCATCGACGCCAGGTTCAAGACGTTCGGGTGCGGTTCGGCGATCGCCTCCAGCTCGCTGGCGACCGAGTGGATCAAGGGCCACAAGCTGGACGAAGCGCTCGAGATCAAGAACACCGATATCGTCAAGGAGTTGGCCCTGCCGCCGGTCAAGATCCACTGCAGCGTCCTGGCCGAAGACGCCATTCGGGCGGCGGTCAACGACCTGAAAAAGAAGCTGGGCAAACAAGAGCCGGCGTCCGAAACAGCGGAGGTGAAATAGGAGAGTCGGGTTGCCCCAGCCAGACACTCACGAACGGAGATTTCAGATGGGTTCGGAGACGAAGGCAGAAAGCAACGTGCAGCCGGCGGGGAACGCGGCGACGCCGAGCGCGCGGCAACGCGCCCAGACCGCGCCCGAAGGGCAGGGCATCCGTGTGACCGAGAAAGCCGCCGAGCAGATCAAGACCATCGTCAAGAAGGACAATCACCCGGATACGATGTACCTGTATGTGGGCGTGAAGGGTGGGGGTTGCAGCGGGCTGCAATATGTGCTCGACCTGCGGGACGAGGCGCACGCCCCGGTCGGCGACACCGATGAGGTCTTCGAGTCGCACGGCATCGTCATCGCCTGCGACCTCAAGAGCTACGTGGTCGGCAACATGAGCGGCACGACCATCGACTACCAGGACAACAGTCTGATGGGCACCGGGTTCACCTTCAACAACCCCAATGCCAAGAATACCTGCGGTTGCGGGGCCAGCTATTCGGCGTAATCTGTTGCACGGACGAAGTAGGTTGCGGCCCGTAGACCGTCTCGGCACGGCGATGTCTCCGAGCGGTCGCACGGGCCGGCTCATCGGGGCGGACGAGCTGACATGGCCAGCAATGCCAACACGTCACGAGGAACGGTCCCGGCCAAGTGCGTGAGCTGTGACCGTTCGATGGACAGCCCACTGTTCTGCGCGCACTGCCGCACACTATACCCGGCGGACGACGTCAGCCACTTCGAGTTGTTCGGGCTGGACCCGAGTTACGACCTGGACGCGGAGGTCATTCGGCGTACGTACCTGAATCTGGCGCGGGCGATCCACCCGGACCGGTTTCCGCGGGCGGCTGAGGAAGTCGAACGGCTCAGCGAGCGGGTCAGCGCGCGAGTTAACCGGGCCTTCCAGACGCTTTCCGACCCCGTGTTGCGCGCGGAGTACCTGCTGGAAATGCTCGGCGGCAAGTCGGCCACCCAGGACAAGAACGTCCCCGCGGAAGTACTCAGCCAGACGCTGATGCTGCGCGAGGAGATCGAAGAGGCCAAGGCCAGCGACGATCAGGAATCGCTTGGCCGGCTGCGCGCGCAAGTCGGAAAGCTCTGCGAGCAGACGCTTGCCGGCGTGGCCGAACTGGCTCGGCGACTGCCCGGCGACGAGGTGTGTCGCCAAGCCCTACGCGCCAAGCTCAACAGCATGAAGTACTACCAGAAGTTGCTCGAACAGCTTTAGCCGCGATGGACGAGACGGAAACCATCCTGGGCATCGACCTCGGCACGACGTTCTCGCTCGTCGCGTACGCGGACGAAGAGGGACCGCACATCATCCGTGACGAGACCGGCGAGGGTCGCCTGCCGTCGGTCATCGGCGTAGTGCCCTCGCCGGAGGGGGGCAAGCCGCGGGTCACCATCGGGTGGACCGCACGGAACCATGCCGTGGAGAACCCGCGTGCCACCGTTTATTCGATCAAGCGGCTGATCGGCAAGGGAATGGACGATATCCGGCAGGAGTTGCCGTTCCTGGCCTACGCGGTAACCGCCGGCCCGCGCGACACGGTCCGGGTCGAGATCGAGGAGGACCGCTATACGCCGGAAGAGATCTCGTCGGTCATCCTGCGGGCGCTGCGTGAACGGGCCGAGCGGCATCTGGGCCGGGCGGTTCGCAAGGCGGTGATCACCGTGCCGGCGTACTTCGATGACGCGCAACGTCAGGCGACGCGCGACGCCGGTCAGGCCGCCGGGCTGGAAGTCGTCCGCATCATCAACGAGCCGACGGCGGCGGCCCTGGCATACGGCATCGGCGTGCGCGAGGCGCTGGAACAGGGTGCGGCGCCCGCGCCCGCTCGAACCGAGCGCGGACATGTTTCGCTGCCGCAACCGACATGCCCGCAAGGGCCGAGCGACAAACCGGCAAATGCTTCCGCGGCTGCGCAAACCGTCGCGGTCTACGACCTCGGCGGCGGGACGTTCGACGTCTCCATCCTGCGGATCGAGCGCGACGTGTTTCAGGTGCTCAGCACGGCCGGCGATACGCACCTCGGCGGCGACGACTTCGACCGCGAGATCATCAAGCTGGTGCAACGCGAAGTGCAGGAGCAATTCGGCCTGTCGATCGATTCGCCGACGACGCGGCAGGCGCTGCGCGGGTTTGCCGAAGCCGTCAAGATTCGTCTCAGCGAGCAGGAACAGGCCAACCTGGAACTCGATCTCGGCGACAACCGTTCCTATCACCGCACGATCACGCGCAACGAGTTCGAAGCACTCATCGACGAGCTGGTCGAGCGAACGCTGGTCTTATGTCGGCACGCGCTACGTGACGCGGGACTGTCGCCGGAGGATGTCGAGCAGATCGTGCTGGTGGGCGGCTCGACGCGGATTCCGTTGGTTCGGCGACGCGTGGAAGCGGCATTCGGACGACCACCCTACACAGCACTGAACCCCGACGAGGTCGTTGCCATCGGGGCCGCGATGCAGGCGTCGGTGCTGAGTGGGGCGGCGGCCGACATGCTGCTGCTCGACGTGACGCCGCTCTCGCTCGGCATCGAAACCATGGGCGGGGCGGTGGGCAAGCTGATCGTGCGGAACACGACCATCCCCTGCCGCGCGACCGAGATGTTCACCACCTTCGTGGACGGGCAAACCGCGATCAAGATCAAGGTATTGCAGGGGGAGCGCGAGCTCGCGGCCGATTGTCGGGCCCTGGGTGAGTTTGAGCTGCGCGGCATACCGGCGATGCCGGCCGGGCTGCCGAAGGTCGAAGTCGAGTTCCTCATCGACGCGAACGGGATTCTGAACGTCGCGGCCCGCGAACAGCGCAGCGGCAAGCAGGCCGGCATCCAGGTCGTGCCCAACCACGGACTGACGCGCGACGAGGTCGCCCGGATCACACGCGAAAGCATCGAGTTCGCCCGCGAGGACATCGACGCGCATCGGCGGATCGATCTGGTCAACCAGGTGGAGTTCGATACGCACAAGGCCGAGCAGATGTTGGCGAAAGTGGGGGATCAGCTGAAGCGCGCCCAGCGCGAGCGGATCGAACGTGACATCGCCGCGCTACGCAAGTTGGCAGCCGAGACGCAGGACCTCGACGAGCTGCATCGGGCGCTCGATGCGTTCGGCAAGAGCACGCTGCACCTGGCCGAGCTCGGCATCAGCGCAGCGCTGAAGGACACGTAACGGCCGGCGCCCCTGCCGACGGGTGGCACGGTCTGACGCAGTCAGGCCGTGAGCTAGGCATGGCAAGACACGGCCAGGCTTCGCTTGACCGTGCCACCCCAGGGCGTGACCAGGAATGAGCCAATGGGCGGTCAGAACCCATATATCGAAGACGCCGACATTCGGCTTCCCGCCCGGCGGTTCAAGGTCACGTTCCTCGACGAGCAGAAACAAGAGCACGTGATTGAGGTGAACCCGGCGAAGGTTCCATTTGGCGACCACGGCCTGCCCGGCAGTTTGCTCGATATCGCCCTCGGGCACGGGATCGAGCTTGACCACGCCTGCGGCGGCGTGTGTGCGTGCAGCACGTGCCACGTCATCGTCCGCGAGGGGCTGGATGCCTGTGGCGAAGCCACCGAGGCTGAGGAAGACCGGCTCGATGAAGCCTATGGCCTGACGGCCAAGTCGCGGTTGGCGTGCCAGTGCGTCCCCAACGGCGAGAAGGACCTGGTCGTAGAAATCCCCTCATGGAACCGCAACCTGGCCCGCGAGGGGCATTAAGCACGGCCACCTCCCCGTCATCCTGAGCGAAGCAAGTCATCCTGAACGAAGTGAAGGATCTGACCACGACTCTGAAGAGAGCTCGTATCCGCAATTAGATTCCTCGGTCGCGGCGCTCCCTCGGAATGACAGAGCGCGCCGGTTTGGTATGATGCATACCAGTATGGGAATCTTCGCCGTCAACATCGAGGTGGGGAAAGCCAGCGGGCGCGCGGGGTTTCGACGCGTACGTGGGGTGACAGTGGATACCGGGGCTGAGATGACCTGGATCGCCGCCGACGTGCTGCGTGCCGCCGGGATCACCGTACGCAAAAAGGATCAGCCCGTCGTGATGGCCAACGGGCGGCGTGTCACGCGGGACGTCGGCTACGCGATTCTCCGCTGTGGCGAGTTCGAGACAATCGACGAGGTCGTCTTCGCCCAGCCAGGCGATCTGCAACTGCTCGGAGCGCGGACACTGGAGGGCTTCAACGCGCGCGTCGATCCACGCCGCAAGCGTCTCGTCGCCGCCGGTCCAATCCCCGCGGCGTAATCCCTCGAATGCCTACAGCTAGTGACGAGACCGCTGGCCACCGTCTCCCCGCCCCGCATGTCCCAAGTTTCGAGGCGCGAAGGGCGCCCATTTTTCGGCCTACAGTCACATCGGCGGTCGAACCGCTAGAATATGCCCGCTATGAGCGACGCGCCACAGCTTGTGGTCGGGACAGCCGGACACATCGATCACGGCAAGAGCCGGCTGGTGTTGGCGTTGACGGGGACGGACCCGGATCGACTGCCGGAAGAAAAAGCCCGCGGCATGACGATCGATCTGGGCTTCGCGCACACCCAGATCGACGGGTGCAACGTCTGGTTCGTGGACGTGCCCGGCCACGAACGGTTCATCCGCAACATGGTGGCCGGGGCGACCGGAGTGGACGTGGCCCTGCTGACGGTGGCCGGCGACGACTCCGTGATGCCACAGACGCGGGAGCATGCCGAGTTGCTGAGCTGGCTCGGTGTGGACCGTTGTGTGGTCGCGCTGACCAAGATGGACCTGGTGGACGACGAATGGGCGGACGCGGTCGAAGAGGAAGTGACGGAGCTACTCGACGCGCTGCACATCGAGGCGGTCAAGTTCGTGCGCACATCGGTCGAGACGGGACGGGGCATCGACGAGCTGCGGGACGTGCTGGGGACGCTGGCCCGCGAAGGGGTCGGAGCTGAGGAAGAAGGCTACAAATGGTTTCGGCTGCCGATTGACCGGGCGTTCAACATCGCCGGTCGCGGGACCGTGGTCACCGGTTCGGTGGCGCACGGGTCGGTGCGGCGGGATGAGGAGCTGGAGCTGTGGCCGCAAGGACGGCGCGTGCGCGTGCGGGACTTGCAGACGCATTACGAGGCAGCCGAGGCGGCCACGGGACACATGCGGCTGGCGGTTAACCTGGCGGGCGTGCCGCTTGGCGAGGTGGGCCGCGGGTGCGAACTCGCGACGCCGGGCTATCTCGAAGCGAGCCGCCGAATGGACGTTTGGATCGCGTCCGTGCGCATGCCGGGGAAGTTTCGACGGCAACGGCTGCGGTTGCGGCTGCATATCGCCACGAGCGAGGTGCTGGCGGAATTGCGGCTGCTGGCCAAGCCGGAGGGGAACGAGATTCGCGGGCAGTTCGGTCAACTGGCCATCTCCGAGCCAGTGGTTGCCGCCTGGGGGCAGCGCTTCATCCTGCGGGATGAGAGCGGCGGCCGATCGCTGGGCGGCGGGCGTGTGCTGCGGCCGGTGGCGCGGTTGTGGCGTTCAAAGCGGCCGGCGAACCCGGAGGGCCTGCAAGTGCTGCTGGACGGTCCGCCGAAGCAGCGGCTCAAGGAGGTCGTCCGGGCCAACGAGTGGACGGGTTGCAACGATCGGCACCTGGCGACGCGAGCCGGGCTGCCAAGCGAGGAGAAAGCGGCCTCCGCGTCCCGCAGTCTGGTTGACAAAGGGAAGATCTGCGTAATCGGGGGGGCGTCGGAACGGCTTCACGTCCACCGCTCGCATCTGGATCGGCTGGGTGAGCATGTGGTCAAACGGCTGCGGGACCATCTGAAGGCCAATCCGCGGCTGCCCGGAGTTCTCCGTAGCGAGTGGCCGAGCTGGATGCCGCGCGCCTGCTCGCAAAAGCACCGGCCCGCGCTGGCCGAGTGGCTGATTCAGAACAACTGTGCGGTGTTTGCCGAGGGGTACGTGGTGCCGCCGGGGCACGCGGCGGCGATGTCGCCGGAAGATCAGGCCCTGTTTGAAGCCATCTTGAAAGAGTTCCGTGCGGGGGCGTTCCAACCGCCGGCACTATCCAACCTGAAGGCACGCACGCCAAAGAATGAGAAGCACATCCGCGAGCTGGTGAGCCTGGGAGTTGCCCGCGGGCGGTTGGTGCGCGTCGCAGACGGGCTGTGGTTTCACGCCGACCGCTGGGCGGAGCTGACCAGGCTGGTCACGGGGGCGATTCGCGAGCGGGGCGAGCTGACTGTGGGCGACATCCGGACACTGCTCGATTCGTCACGCAAGTACGTTGTGCCGCTGGCAGAGTATCTGGATGCAGTGGGGATCACCCGTCGCGTGGGCGATCACCGGACGCTGGGCCCCAACGCCCCGGTTAATTGACTGCCCGCCGGCACCAGGCTGGACGCGCACCTTCGGCATGCGATTGAACGTCGGCCGCACGCCCCACGGAGGCTGCCGATCAGGGGCTCGCTGCGCAGCAGGAGGGTGTTTCTACGTCTTCCGGTTGAGGCGCTCTGCCCGCACCCAGCGGGCAGCGATCCCGGCAGATCAATTCGCCGGTCAGGGGGCAAATAATCCGACCGGGACAGTCCGGGCGGTTCGGGTCCACCGTCGGGCACTGGTCCCGACAGACCAGCTCGCCGGTCAGCGGACATTCAATCTTCCCCGGGCAATCCGGACGATCCGAACTGGCCGCGACCAACCCGAGTCCGAGAAGCAGCGCAGCGCCCACGATTGCCAACACGCCGATCGAAATGCTGGATCGCCTACACATCATTGTCGTCTCCGCTGAAGGTTGTCAGCGCTCAAGTCCTCGATCACCGCACATTTGCCCCGCGAGCGACGACACCGGCGGAGGGCCCGTACCAGAGTGCGGCGGACGTTCTTGAGGTCATTCATTCTCCGGTCGATCTCCGCCAGGCGGCGGTCGATCAGACGTTGCACTCGCGTTCGGCATGATGGCACATCGTCGCGTTCAAGTTCCACGAGCGTGCGGACGTCGTCCAGGCTAAAGCCGGCGGCTTGCGCCGCGCGGATAAAGCGCAGGCGGCGCAGGGCCTCGGCGTCGTACAGGCGGTAACCACCTTCGCTCCGCTGCGTGCACCGCAGAATACCGGCGCGCTCGTAGTAGCGGAGCGTCGTAGGTGCAACGCCCACAGCGTCTGCCGCCTCGCCGATCGTCCTCAACTGGCCGTTCGCCTGACGCATATTCGCTCTGAACATCTTACACCTTGGAGCCAGGTGTAAGGTCAACCCATATCTCGGAAAAAGTTGCCGCACCTTGAAGGAAGCGGGCCTCCACTGCATTTGGCTGACCGCAGTCACGCCCCAGCGCCGGCGTGGCAAGGGGTGTCGCGAGTACTGGCAGCCCCAGCACGGGTGGCCTACACTGGGCCAACGGCAGTGATCTGTGGCACTGCAGCACCGCGGCGGCCAGCGGTGAAGTCAGACGCTACAGCAGTAAGTCCAGTGAGCCCAAACACCTACCCGACTAGACGGCGGCCAGGTGCAGCCAACGTGCTTTCACTGACCATGCCTCGCTTCTCGAATCCGGCCCGGGAGGGAGGCTGATGACGGCAGCATCGGGCACTCAGCCATTGTCACCGGACAAGCGGGGCGCCGTGCGCGGCAAGCCCCCAATGGAGCTCGCCGGGCGTTCGCCTCTGGCAGGGAATACCTGCTCGCGCTGGCGGCGGCGCTGGTGTTCTGCCTCGTCAGCATGGCGCCGGGCCCGCTCTGGCAGGACAGCGGGCTGGCCCAGGTCCGCGTGCTGCAAGAAGATCTGCACGGCAACTTCGGGTTGGCGCTGAGTCATCCGCTGTACTACGCCCTGGCGATCGGCTTTCAATGGCTCCCGTTTTCCGAATCCGCGTTCAAGACGAACCTGGTCTCGGCGGTCTTTGGGGCGCTGACTGTCGCAAATGCGTTCCTGCTTCTCCGTGTGGTCACCCGGCGGCGAACGCCCGCTGTCGTCGGCGCCCTTTCGCTGGCGGTGGCTCACACGTTTTGGCAACACTGTGCGCTGGCGGAAGTCTATACCGTCAGCACCGCGCTGCTGGTGACGGAACTGCTGTGCCTGCGGCAGTATGCCCGCCACGGCAACCCGCGTTGGCTGATACTGCTGTTTTTGGTCAACGGGTTGGGGATCAGCAACCACATGCTGGCCGCGTTGAGCCTGTTTTGCTACGGCATCATGGCATTATGGCTGCTGCTGACGCGCAGGGCCGCCGCCGGCACGCTGATCCTCTCCGGCCTGGCGTGGATCGTCGGTGCCGGGCTCTACCTGGGGTTGATTATCGGTGAACTGGTCGGCGGTGCGGGCGTCGGCGAAACCGTTCGCTCAGCCCAGTTCTGTTCGCACTATCAGCAGCACGTGTTGAACCTGGCCGTGGGCGGGCGGCTGTTGGTGAACAGCCTCCAGTACCTCGCGCTGAACTTCCCCACGCCGGTGGCCCTGTTGGCGCTGACGGGCCTGTTTGCACTGCCGACCACGCGGCCCAGGTTGTTGGCCAGAGTGCTGGGCGGCTTGTTGGTGGTGCACCTACTCTGGGCAGTTCGCTACGACGTAGTCGATCAGTACACATTCTTTATCCCGTCCGTCGTGCTGATTGCGCTGCTGATCGGCGTCGGGGCCGAGAGATTCCTGCAACGGCGGCGCGGACGCTGGCGCAGTTTGCTGATTGTCGGGGCGCTGCTGCCGGCGATCGCCTATGTCCCGCTGCCGTTTGTCGCCCGGGCGGCGGATCTGAGGATCGGCGTTTCGCGCGAGGTCCCCTACCGTGATTCGTACGCGTACTTCCTGCATCCGTGGAAGAGCGGCTACAGCGGGGCGGAGCGGTTTGCAGAGGAGCTGTGCGAAGTCGAAGTACTGCCGACCGATGCCCTTCTGATCGCCGACCGGACGACGGTCCAACCGATTCACTGCCTGCAACTCACGCAACGCTGGCGCAAGGACATCCGGGTGTGGCCAAGCCTCGATCCAGCCCAGCCGTCCTGGCCCGCCACGGAAGACGAACTCCGCCCACAGCTTGACGCGGGGCTGGTCTATGTCGTGGCGCCCCAGAGGCGGTATTGCCCACAATGGCTGCTGGACGGCTATGACTTCGAGCAGCAGGCGGTTGCCTACCGCGTGCGTCCGCGGGGCGCCGCCGCAAGCAGGCCCGCCGCCCCGTAACGCGGACGGTCGGACGGGCCGGGGAGGCACCGCGCAAGGGCACCAGGCTCGGCAAACTGCGGTGAGGCGGGAAGCCGCCGAGGCAGTGCGGGCGGCGTCCCGGCGCGCGGCGCAACGGTAACCGCCTTGCCACAAACGATTTAGCACAAAACAGGGCGAAGGCGGTGGTTTGGTCGATACAATCATTTGGACGCATAGGAGACACCCGTGCTGCAGAGTCTTCCAGCCGAGCTTGGCGAGTATCGGGCTGAGATCGAAGAGCAGGCCCGCGCCGAGGGGCTGGACTTCTTTGAGACCATCTTCGAGATGGTGGACTTCGACCAGATCAACCAGATCGCCGCCTACGGGGGCTTCCCGCAGCGCTACCCGCACTGGCGTTTCGGGATGGAATATGAGCGGCTCCGAAAGCAGCAGACCTACGGGCTGGGCAGGATCTATGAGATGGTCATCAACAGCGACCCCTGCTACGCCTACCTGCTGTCCGACAACGCGCTGGTGGACCACAAGACCGTGATGGCCCACGTCTACGCCCACGGCGACTTCTTCAAGAACAACGTCTGGTTCAGCCGGTCCAACCGCAAGATGATGGACGGGATGGCCAACCACGCCACGCGCGTCTGGCGGCACATCGAACGGGAGGGCTTCGCTACGGTCGAGAAGTTTCTCGATGTTTGCCTGTCACTGGAGAACCTGATCGACCCGCACGCCCCGTTCGTGAAGCGGCAGTCGCCACCGTCGCGGCAAAAGGGGCCCACGGCCCGCGAGCAGGCCGAACAGCGCGTCGTCCGTTACCCGTCCAAGCCCTACATGGAGCGCTACATCAACCCGCCCGAGCAGCTCGTCGCCGAGCGCGAGCGAGAGCTCGAGGAGCTGGAAAAGAAGCGGCAAGCGTTCCCCGCCGCGCCGGAGCGCGACGTGCTGCTGTTTCTGCTGCGGCACGCGCCGTTGGAGGACTGGCAGGCCGACATCTTGGCCATCGTGCGCGACGAGGCTTATTACTTCGCCCCGCAGGCGCAGACCAAGATCATGAACGAGGGCTGGGCCACCTACTGGCACTCCCACCTGATGACCCGCCACCACCTGCACGACGACGAGTTGATCACCTACTGCGACCACCACGCCGGCACGCTCGCCACCGCACCCGGGCGTCTCAACCCCTACAAGCTCGGCGTCGAGTTGTTCCGGGACATCGAGGAGCGCTGGAACAAGGGGCGTTTCGGCAAAGAGTACGAGGAGTGCGAGGACATCGAGCAGCGCCGCCGATGGGACACCGGGGCGAACAAAGGTCGCGCGAGGATTTTCGAGGTGCGGCGCATCTACAACGACGTCACCTTCATCGACGAGTTCCTCACGCCGGAGTTCGTCGAGCGGCAGGCGCTCTATCAGTACCGCTTCGATCCGGGCACCAATCGCGTGATCGCGGTCAACCGCGACTTCCCGCAAATCAAGCAGCGGCTGCTGTTCATGCTGACCAACCACGGCGAGCCGTACATCTATGTCGTGGACGGCAACTACGCCAACCGCGGCGAGCTGTACCTGGCCCACAAGCACCTGGGCGTGGACGTGGACATCAAGTACGCCAAAGAGTGCCTGCTGAACCTCCAGCGGCTGTGGAAGCGCCCGGTGCACCTACAGGCCCGCATCGACGACGACACGATGCTCTTCAGCACCACTGCCGAAAACACCGTTAAGCAGCAAAAGACCAGCGAAGAGCTGCCCAAGCCGGCCCATACAAACATTCAGTGAGAACATCCGACAAGCGACGCAGGCTCTGCTCAAGCCGTGGCAGGACCGGCTCGACAGAAGCTCCGCCCTCCCATCCTGTCACGGGACGGCCAATCCAGCGCGGTCACACGAGCAAGGGGTTGCGACGCCCTTGCCGGTCTGGTAGTGAACGAGCAGCCGCCCCGGTGCGGTGTGGCCGCCGTCGTGCCGGGAGGTCTGAGGAGCACGCCATGGCCAAGTCATTGAGGAAGCGCGTCCGTCACCGTCAGAAGCGCCAGCAGAGGAAGCGTGCCCTGGCACGCCAGCGCGGCGGCAGTCCCTACCAGAGGATCGGTGTGTCGGGTGATGTAGTCGCCTGCTACATCAATCGGAACTGGCGGGTGGAGGGCCAAGCCTGCATATACCTGCTGCGTCGAGTTCTGGGCGCCGGCCACGCCATGGGCGCGTATCTGGTAGACACCTGGTGTGTCGGGCTGAAAGATGCCTGGGGCCGGCTGGATATCGACTACAATGAGTTCAGTGAGTCCGTCCACGACCGCGTCGGCAGCGAAGTTGACCTGGTGCGGGTCGATCTGGACACGGCCAGACGCCTGGTCGGGGCCGGCATCCGCTTCGCCGATCAGAACGGCTTTCGTCTCCCGCCGCGCTATGAGCGCTGGGTTGCCTTGCTGGGAGACATCGGAGACTGGTCAACGGCTGATCTGAGCGGCTTCAGCGTCGACGGAAAACTGCGCTATGTCGGCAGCATGGAGGATCTCAAGCGGCGACTAGTCGGCTGCACGGTGGAGGAGTTTCTGGCCCGCGAGGACGTCGAGTTCGTCCTGGGAGACGACGACTTCACACTTCTGGATGACACTACGCAGGCGTTGGAAGAGACGATCGGTGACTTGCGCTGCCGCGGCCTCAACGCGGTACGCCAATGGTGTTTCGCCAACGGCATGGCACCGCACTCGCGACTCGCGGATGCCTGGGACATGATGGTGCAATCCATCCTGCAAGACGAGCCGCCGGACGAAGACGAGGAGGAGCTCGACGAGCAGCTTCCGGACTCAACGGCCGTGAACATAGCCCGCCTGGTTGGGCTCGAGGATCCGCAGGGGCAAGTCGGCCTGCGTCAAGCCTTCGAACAGGTCCGAGTATTCATGCAACAGTTCGAGTCGCCCGACGAGCTTGGGGAGTCTCTCGGCTTCGAGCGGACCGAACCGGATGAAGACTGATCGCACCACCAGACGCCGGTGCGCCGGGTGCGGCGCGCGGCGCTGAGACCTACGGTGCGTACGCCGGGGTGGAAGGCTGGGAGGTGCCGGATCGGCGGAGTTGCTCGATAGCCCGGGCGTAGCGGGAATCGAGGGTCAGCGCGCGTTGGAAGTCTTGGTCGGCGGCTTGGGGGTCGCTGCTGGCCAAGTGGCACTGGCCGCGCAGCAGGTACGCCCGGGCCGAGCTGGGATTGATCGCCAGCAAATCGTCGCACGCCTTAACGGCCTCGTCCTAGCGGGCCAGCCGCAGCAGCGGCTGCGCTTGGCTCAGACATCCGGCCGGCTGCGTTTGCGGTAGTAGAAGACCGGCACGTCGGCGATGTAGCCGGCGCGCTCGAAGAACGCCGCCGAGTCGGCATTGTCTCGTTCGACTAACGCCGCGATGATCTCGATGCCCTGGGCGTGCAACGCCTGTTCGCAGGCCGCCAGCAGCCGTTGTGCGAGGCCCTGCCGGCGATGATCGGGGTGCACGGCAAGGTGGTTGATCCAGCCTTTGCGTCCGTCGTGCGTGCCCAGCACAACGCCGACCAGCCGGCCTTGCTGCTCGGCGACAAGGTAAGTGCTGAAAGAGTGTTGCAACTGCTTCAGCACAGCGGCGCGCGAATCGCGTCCAGTCGGCTTGATCGGCAGACCGGTCTGCTGCCATAGCTGCCGGACGGGCGGGTAGTCGTCCGGGCGCATCGGGCGGATCGTCACTTGATCGCTCGCGTTCACCACCGGCACCCCTCTACCGCAC
>JAUWXH010000348.1 GCA_030616465.1 Planctomycetota bacterium
GTGCATTTGTGTCTCGCGGTCTTGAGAAAGCGTGCTAGTCGAACATCCCTGCCGACGGGCAGTCGCCCGCCAGCCCGCATTCGGAGCACTTTGGCTTGCGGGCCGAACAGACGCGCCGCCCGTGGTGGATCAGCGCGTGGGCCAGATAGGTCCAGGATTCCTGCGGGAAGAGCGCCATCAGGTCGTTCTCGATCTTGAGCGCGTCCTTATCGTCGCGGGCGGTGGTGAGCAACCCCAGCCGCAACGCCAGCCGACCGACGTGCGTATCCACGACGACGCCTTCGTTCTTGCCGAACCAGGTGCCCAGCATGCAGTTGGCCGTTTTGCGGGCCACGCCCGGCAACTTGAGCAGGTCGTCCATGGTGTCCGGCATGCAGCCGCCGAACTCGTCCCGCAGCACCTGCCCCATGCCGATCAGGCTCTTCGTCTTGTTGCGGAAGAAACCGGTGGATCTGATCATCGCCTCCAGTTGGGCTGGCTCGGCACCGGCAAACGCCGCCGCGTCGGGGTAGCGGCGAAACAGCTTCGGCGTAACCATGTTCACGCGTTCGTCGGTGCACTGGGCCGAGAGGATCGTCGCCACCAGTAGCTCCAGCGCTCTGTTGTGTTGCAGGGCAGTGGTTGCCTCCGGATACAGTTTTCGCAGTTTTGCCAGGATGCGTACGGCGCGGGCCGTGCGCGCTGCTGCGCTTTCGCGGGTTCGCTTGGCGGGTGGGCGCTTCGCGGCGGCGGCGGCCTTTTTGCGTTTTGAAGCGACGGAGCGGCGCTTCTTGACGGTCACCTTCTTCGCCATCCTTTTCTTGAGCTTCGGCATGTTCGGCATCCCGGCGAGCCGCTCAGTATGGCGGCAACTCTCCGTCCCGCTCTCTTTCTTCCGGCGGGATGTATTCTTCGACCGGGTCCGGCTCGCCGATTTCGCCGCCGACCGGTACCAATGCCAGGCTCTGCTCCAGGTCGATCTCGAAGCGGCCGCCCGGCGGGTCGGGCAGCTTGTCGGAGACCGGGCCCATGAAGGCCATCTCGTACGGGTCCCAGGTATAGCGGGCGACCTCGACCGGCTCAGCGGGCTGCGCCTGGCCGCCTTCGGCCTCTGCCGCACCGCTGTAGACCAGGGCCACATAGGGAAACCCGCGCTCGTGCCGCATTGCGAACTGCGACCCGCCCAGCGACTTCACCACGATCGCCGACTGCACCGGCGTCGCGACGATCAGCACCCGCAGCGGCGTGATCAGCAGGTGGGGAAAGACATCCGCATCATCGGACACGTATAGCAGCGAAAGCTCCTCTTCCGTCCCGCCGACCGGGAGCTCGACCGCGCCCGCCGTCCCGATCAACACCGCCGAGCGCAAGCGATTCTCGTACTCCGCGACGAGCCAACCGAGCGCCCACAACGAGTCGGACAACCGCAATAGGCGCAGGCGCTCGGCGATTCGTGGAGACAGGGGGTCGGGGACGCCCAGCGGCGCGGCCTCCGCCAGTTGCACGAGGCGTACCGCCGCGCTCACACCGGCGGCTTCGTCATCCAGCTTGGCGAGGGCTTCTTCACAGGACCAGCTTTGTGATTCCGGCAGGATGACGCTCTTTTCGGACGCTTGCTCGGTTGGCTGCGTGTCAGCGGCCGGCTGTGTCGTGGAGGGCTGGTCCGGATCGTCCTTTGAGCTGCATCCCGCAACCAGTGCAGGAACACAGCACGCAAACACAACCCATCTTGATCGGCCTGCCCGTGTCATTTCCGCTACCAGCTCGAGTTGCGCGGCCAGTGTTGCCGGTGGTGCGGTCCGCACTCGCCCTGTCCTTAGTGTATTCGAGTTAGCCCGCCGACGGCAAATGCCGCGTGCCCGGGGCGAGGGCCAACGCGCGCCGCACCAGCAGGTCCGTCGGGACTCCCATGCGCTCATCCAACGATTCGACCATTTGGCCGCCTGACCACTTCACCCTCGCCTGCCGACCCGACTACGATGACCACCGGGATTCGACTATTCATGAGCATACCGCGCAGCGTCAGTTCGAACGCCGCCGCCGCGTCCGGAAGGCAGGGGCCGCCCGTGGTCGAACCGCTGCACTGCTCGGCGGTTCTGACGCACCACTGGCTCGTGCGTCGGCGCGGCGGGGAGAAGGTCCTCGAAGCCCTGTGCGAGCTGCTGCCCGACAGCCCGATTTACACGCTGGTCCATGACCCGGAGGGTGCCGGAGCCGACTGGCCCGAGGTGCGCACCTCCTTCTTGCAGCGCATCCCCGGCGGGCGGCGGCACTATGCGAAACTGCTGCCGCTGATGCCGTTGGCCGCCCGTCGCCTGCGGTTGCCGCCGGTGGACCTGGTGGTCTGCTCCGACGCGGCGATCGCCAAGGCGATGAGGCCCGACCCGCGCAGCAAGGTCGTCTGCTATTGCCATTCGCCGATGCGCTACGTGTGGGACCTGGCCGAGACGTACCGGGCGAGTGTGCCCTGGTTGCTGCGGCCGTTCTGGAAGCGTACGGCGGCCCGGCTGCGCGCGGCCGACCGGCAGGCCGCCGAGCGGGTCGATTTGTTCGTCGCCAACTCGCGGCACGTTGGCGACCGCATCCGGCGGCATTACGGCCGCGACAGTGTTGTGGTCCACCCGCCCGTGGATCTGCCGCCGGCTCCGGCGACGGGGACGCGCGAAGACTTCTACCTCTGTGTGGGCCACCACGTCCCGTACAAGCGCCTGGATCTGGCCGTCGCGGCCTGCCGCCGGCTCAAGCGCAAGCTGGTCGTCATCGGCAACGGGCCGGTCGTCGCGCGTTTGCGCGGCACGCAAGATCAGAGCGTCAGCTTCCTCGGCTATCAGCCCGATGACGTGCTCCGCGACCACTACCGCCGCGCGAAGGCCCTGCTCTTCCCCGGCGAAGAAGACTTCGGCATCGTTCCGGTCGAGGCGATAGCGCACGGCTGCCCGGTGATCGCGTACGGCGTGGGCGGGGCGAGCGAGACGGTCGCGGACGGGCAAACGGGCGTTCTGTTCGAGCAGCAAACCGTCGAGTCGCTGGCCGCGGCGATGGAACGTGCCGACTCTCTCACGTTCGAGTCGGGCGCGATGCACGTCCACACGCAACGCTTCAGCCGGGCGCGCTTCCTCCGCGAGATGCGTGGCTTATTGCTCGCTGTCCTGAAGTAGCGGCCGGCGGCTCTGGCCTGGAAACTGAACACTGAGAACTGAAAACTCGCTTCTTCAGAACCAAACCCGCGTTCACGCGGTCTAAGGGGTGACGCGAGAGCGATATGAAGCCGGACAAGACCGACGAGCAGCTCCTGGACGAGTTCCTCGCCGGGGAGCGCAAGGCCCTGGCCGAGTTGGCCGGGCGGTACGAGCGGCCGCTGCTCGGACTGGCTAGCGGGCTGCTGGGCCGCCGACGCGACCTGGCCTGCGACGCCGTCCAGGAAACCTGGCTGCGCGTCATCCGCTTCGGAAGGCAGTTCATGGGCCGCAGCAGCTTCAAAACCTGGCTCT
>JAUWXH010000178.1 GCA_030616465.1 Planctomycetota bacterium
GCACCAACCACGGTAACGCCTTTCTGCTGCTCGTGAACATCGTTGCCGCGTCGTACTCGATGAGACGCTCGCCATAGAGGGCCATTCGCCATCCTGCTCGGAGTGCTGCTTCGTCGAGCAGCTCGTTCAGCAGAGCTCTTAGCTGAGCGCGGCCCGCTGCTTGGCAACGCTGTTGTTTCCCCTTGGGCTCGTCGTCAATGGTCATTTCGGAAATGATCTCTTCGCTGCCCTTGACCGCGAGTTCCGCAATAGCCAGAGCACTCAGGTGGGCTATCAGGAAAGGGGCCGTTTCGTCTACCCGGCGGGAAACTCCGAGCAGATCTCTCAGAGTTTCAACGGCCTCGTGGTCATTGCCACTTCGGTGACGATGCAGCACCGCCAGGAAGCACAAACGCGCGAGGTCTTTCTGTCCTCCCAAATCGGGCAGCGTGAAGTTCAGAACCGGGGTGGTCAGACGTACGCCCCAGTCCGCGGCGGGTCTGGCACGTGCCTCCCGAACGAGCCGCAACGCTTCGACGTTTGCCGCCACCAGTCGGGCAACTTCGGCCGGGTATTCACCGACCAGCGCAGGATCACGGGGAAACGTTGTCAACGAAACCGGTGACTCCTTTGGGATGGTAATCGCAGCGGCTGCTTTCCGTAGCAACAATGCCGCGTTCTCGTCGTCGGGGATCGGCGGGAACTGGAAGTCCTCGATTGTGACCGGCTGGCCGGCAGCGTGGTATTCGGCGATCTTGGCCTCCAGCCGGCGCTCGGCCTCCCAGCCCCACCACCAGCGCAGCGCGGCCAAAGCGAGAATCAAGACGCCGGCGGCGAGCAGGATGCGCTTCAGCCACCAGTAGCGCGGCGGAATCGGCCGCGGCTGGTCGGAAGTCAGTTCGTCAGCGTGCTCGTCGGTGGGCATGATTCCACCCGTGTTGTCCTGCTGGCGCGGCCCAGCAGCCTACCCACGTTAGTGCCCTTTCCGATCGAAGGGTTTCGCGTAGCCGTCATTCCGAGGGAACGCAGTGACCGAGGAATCTGGCCTCGGAATTCGAGGAGTCCACCGACGTCGTGGCCAGATCCCTCGCTGCGCTCGGGATGACAGGACAGACACCTCCCACGGCAGGGACCGAAACCCACGAACCGGAAGCAGCGTTAGCTGGCGCAGTGTACCCTGGACAGAATGGGCGGGGAAGGAATCGCGCGGCGCGGTGGGTGCGAGAAGGGATTCTCGCACCAGCGGCCAGCCGATTCTCGCACCAGCGCTGGCAGAAAGCGGCGGCGAAATGGGTTATGGTTAGTGCACGGCGGCCGGATTCGGAGGGCCGCCCGACAGGAGTAAGACATGGGCTGGCGTGACCGCCCCTACGCTCGGCAGGAACACGACGCTCACGGTCCGCGCCTCTCGAGGTACCGCGGCTCGGGTCTGTCCAGGCTGAGCGTCGCCACGACACTGATTGTCGTCAATGCCGTCGTCCACTTCCTGGTCTTCTACACCAACCCACGTATCGGCGGAACGATCTTGGAGTTCGGCGTGATGCAGGCCAACGCGGTGCTGCACGGCCAAGTCTGGCGCCTGCTCACCGCTACTTACCTGCACAGTGGATTCAACCACATCCTCTTCAACATGCTCGGCCTGTATTTCTTCGGGCCGGCGCTGGAACGGGTGTGGGGAGCGCGGCAGTTCTTCGTCGTGTATACGGCGGGCGGCATCGCCGGCAACATCCTGCTCACGCTGGCCGGCTTGGTCGGTTTCATCAACCCGGACGTGCCCGCCCTCGGCGCGTCCGGCAGCGTGCTGGCCATGCTCGGGGCCTGCGCGGTGCTGTTTCCCAACGCCCAGGTCTACGTCTACTTCCTCTTCCCGATCCGGATTCGGACGTTCGTGGCGATCTACGGGATCTGGTTTCTGTACAACGTCTGGCAGAAAGGCGCCAACTACGGCGGGGACTTGTGTCACCTCGGCGGGCTGGCCGTCGGGCTGTGGTGGGCGTACTCGGGGGGCATTTCGCTCTCGGGCCGACACCGCACCGCCGTGGACCCGTCGTCGCTCCTGGGCAAGCTGACCTCGCGCTCCGCACGCACCCCGTCCGGACGAGGTCTTGGCGCCGGCACCCAATGGGACGAAACGGAGCAGCAGCAGCCGGATGAGCAAGAGGTTAACCGCATCTTGAGGAAGGTGCACGAACAGGGTCTGGACAGCCTCACGTCCGAAGAAAAAAAGACGCTGATCGACGCGAGCCGACGCCGACGATGAGCGCGCTTCCCCGGCGTCGCCTAACCCCCTACGACCTTGATGACGATCAGCGTGACGTCGTCTTCCTGGGGCGATTCCTGCCGGAACGTGCTTAACGCCGCCGTGATCGCGCCGCTGATGTCTTGGGCGGAGCGGTCGGCGTTTTGGTGAATGACCTCGCGCAGGGCGTCTTTGCCGAAGAACTCGCCGCGCGGGTTGCGGGCCTCCCAGATGCCGTCGGTGCCGATGACGATGATCTGCCCTTGCTCGAGCACGAGTGGCCCGGACTCCGTGTAGCGCCAGGACGGCTCAATGCCCAGCGGAATCCCCCCGCCGACCAACTCGCTGAACGAATCGGTGCGTGGGTCGTAAATGATGGCCGGGTCGTGGCCGGCGCTGGCCCAGCGGGCAGTTCGCGCGCGCGTGTCGATCATCATGTAGCAAAGGGTCATGAAACGCCCGCCGGCCATGTCCGGGGCCAGGCACTTGTTGATCCCGTTCATCAAGTCGGCCAAGCTGGCCGGCTGGGTCGCCCGGCTGCGCAGCACCGCCCGAGCCGTGGCCATCAACATGGCGGCGGCAATCCCGTGGCCGGTTACGTCGCCGACGGCAATCCCCAGCAGATGCGGGCCCAATTCGGACAGGTCCACGAAGTCGTAATAATCGCCGCCGGTTTCGTCGCAGTAGATGCTCGTACCGGCCACGTCGAGGCCTTCGATCCGCGGGGGCTCGGCGGGCAGCAGGTTTTGCTGCACCTCCATGGCCAAGGCCAGCGACTGCTTGAGCTTCAGGCGGTCCTGTAGTTGCGGGACCATGGTGTTGAAGTGGCCGGCCAGTTGCCCGAGCTCGTCGCGCGTGGTAATGCGGGCCCGGGCGTCGAATTCACCGTGGGCGATGCGGTCGGCGGTCGCGGCCAGCTCGCGCACCGGGCGGGTGACCGAGCGCGAGCCGACCAGGGCGGTCAACAACACCACCAGGATCACCAGGGCGGCCACCACGCCGGCGGCGCGCAACTGCATCCACGTTCGCCGCAGGACGTTCTGCTCGGCAGCCACGGCCTGGGCGACGACCTCCTGATAGGGGATAATGAGGACAAGGTAGGTGCCGCGATCATCCACGGCCCCATAGACCCACAGAGACGCGCGCCCCAGGTAGGGCATCTCGCAAGTGCCGGAACGGCCCGAATTCAGGTCGGCAATCAAGCGCCCCATCTGCTCGCGGTCGGCGGAGTCCAGGTACTCGGCGTCGAAGCGGGCATTCCAGCGTTCGCCCTTGAGGTGATACCCCGGCCGGGCGACGACCTCGAGCACGCGTTGCTCGTCCCGATCCCGCAGAGCCACGAGCATGGAGCGCGCGTCGTCCGACCAGATGGGCGGGGGCTTCATGCGCTCGACGACGTCCGCAACGGTCACGTCCAGCCCGGTCACGCCGGCGAACGAGCCGTCCGGCCAACGCACCGGCATGCTGATCGTCAGGATCAACTGCTCCGAGGAAGCGTCGAAGTACGGGCCGATCCAACTGAGACGACCGTGCTGGCGGGCAGACGTGTACCAGTCGCGCTGGCGCGGATCGTACTCGCGGGGATAGCCGCCGTGCCCCGGAAAGGACGTATGCACACCACTGCCCAGACTGGTGAACTGCCAATAGATCAGCTCGGGGTGCGCTTCGTACAGGAAGCGGTACTCGGCCGCCATGCCCGCCAGGCAGGCCAGCTCGGCGGCGACGGTCTCACGCGCGACCCCGGGCGCCAGCACGATCACTTGCTCGTCGTAAGTAACCGGGATCGGCACGCCGCGCCCGCCCTCGACAAACCGGTAATGCTTGTCCGAAGACGTCAGTCCCGGGGGCGGATCGGTGCCGCGGTCGTAGTCCCCGGCCCAGAAGAAGCGTTCGGCGGCAGGCGGGGGCCGGGCCAGCCGCTTCTCAACCGCGCGCGCCTGTGCACGCAGGGTGTGTTCCAACGCCGCCCGCTGCTGACGCGCCAAAGCCGCCTGATTGCGGATCAACTGTTGAAGCTGCTCACCGGTCCGTTGGGACAACGACTCACGGGCGTTCCGCGCCAGATCCTCGCCGAGCGTCCACATCCCGTGCCGATCGAGCACCGCGACGAAAACCAGCGGCACCAGGGCGATGGCCAACAGCAGGGCAAGGAGTTTCCAGCGAATGCTCATGGTCTTTGGCCCAGCCGCCGCACGGCATCCCGGTCTTGCCGAGAGCCGCGCTTCGCCCCGGCATGAGAGCATATCTTCGCCGGCATGTCCACCGGCTGCGCCGGCACGTGCACGACCTTACTCGTGGAGGCCCCGCGCTCGACCCGGGTGTCAACGATCAGTTGACGGCCGCCGCGTTAGAGAGGGAGGTGGCGCGTTCACCCGGTGCTGGGGGTACCATAAGAAGTGCCGAGACGGTGGTTACGAGTGTAGCGGCGCGCGGGCTGCCGCCGCTCCCGGATCGCTCTCGGCCGATAACCGCCGAAGCACCGGACCGCCGCTGAATGCCTGCGCGGCCGCACGCGAACTGACAAGGAGAAACAGCCGTGCCGAGAATCAGGAAGGTCTATACTCGCACCGGCGACGACGGCACGACGGGCTTGGGTAGCGGGCAGCGTGCGGCCAAAAGCTCCCCGCGCATCGAGGCCTACGGCACCGTCGATGAACTCAATGCCCAAATCGGCGTCGTGCTGGCGGCCGGGCCGGTGCGGGACTTGCTCGACCCTTTGCAGCGCATCCAGAACGAGCTGCTCCAGGTGGGTGCCGAGCTCTCGGTGCCCGAAGCCGACCAGACCCAAAAGCCGGGGCCGCGGATCAAAGCCCAACACGTCGCCGCGCTCGAACAACTGATGGATAAACTCAGCGAACAGCTCAAGCCGTTGGGGAACTTTATCCTGCCCGGCGGCACGCCGGCAGCCGCCCAGTTGCACGTCGCTCGCACGATCTGCCGACGCGCCGAGCGCAGGGTGGTCGCGTTGGCGGAAACGGAACCGGTCGGGCCGCACGTGGTATCCTATTTGAACCGACTATCGGACGCCCTGTTTGTCATGGCCCGTTTTCAAAACAAGACGAGCGGCACGTCCGAGCCGCTCTGGGAGGCTCCCGCCTAGTCCCTGATCAAGCTTGATTTGTTCGCCTGATTTCAAAAAGCACTCGAAATGCCTGTGTTTTTGCGTATAAGGAGTATCCACAAAAACACGACACCCATACGCAAGGAGGCATTTCGAGTGAGCGCCAGTAGAACCC
>JAUWXH010000481.1 GCA_030616465.1 Planctomycetota bacterium
CGGTGTCCTGCGTGACCCCCAGACGCTCCTTCAGGTAGCTGAGCTTGTCCTCCAGGATGTCCTTGCTCAACCCAACCACAACGGTCGAGTACATCTGGATGAAGCGGCGGTAGGCGTCCCAGGCGAAACGTGGGTTGTCGGTGGCCTCGGCCAGACCGATCACCGACCGGTCCGAGAGCCCAAGGTTCAGGATGGTTTCCATCATGCCGGGCATCGACTGGGCAGCCCCGCTGCGGACCGAGACCAGCAGCGGGCCCCGCTCGCGCCCGAGCTTTTTGCCGCAGGTCTTCTCGAGCTTGGCCAGGTGGCGACGGATCTCCGCTTCCATCCCCGGCGGCCACTGTTCGTTGTGGTGGTAGAAGTGTTCGCAGGCCTCGACGGTGATCGTGAAGCCGGCGGGAACGGGCAGGCCGATGTTGGTCATCTCGGCCAAGCCCGCGCCTTTGCCGCCCAGCAGTTCGCGTTGATGGCCCTTTCCCTCCGCCTGGCCCGCGCCGAACGCGTAGACGTACTTCTTCTTCATCGCCACGGTCCTTCCTTGAAACGAATATCGCACGAGTGCGTCGTTGCCCCGCGCCGCTGTGCGACGGTGCCCTGACTTCGACGCCGGTTGTCAAGATGATAGGGAAAAACCCGCGGGGAACCAGCCCCGCGCCGGCAGGTCCGCCACAAGCCCCCCGCCGCCCGGTTTGCACCCCCTCAGACGCTCCGGCGAGCGGAGCCTCTTGGGGCCCGGCCGACGCCGCCCTTACTGGCTCACGGCGATCAGCAGGATGATGTTGGCCAGGATGCTGAGCCCGAAGATGATTGCCAGCAGGACGATCACGGCCATCGGGGGGCCGGCGGCCGGCACCACCTCGGATTCCAGCCCCGTCCGGGCCGCAGGCTCACCCGCCGCCAGCGTCGCAAATACGTCCTGACCCAGCTTCTGCTCAGCGTAGTGCGGGGCCTGCCCACGCGCCAGCAGATCCAGATCGTCCAGCAGTTCGCGACAGCTCGGGTAGCGTTGATCCCGCCGCTTGGCCATCATCATCTCGATCATCGCCGCACACCCGACGGTGAGCCGAGTATTGATGTGGTCCGGCGGGGTCAGCGGCTCCTTCAGATGCTTGTGCATGACGGCCGAGGGCGTCGGTCCCTCGAAGGGGACGCGCCCGGTGAGCATGTGGTAGAAGGTCGCGCCCAGCGAGTAGATGTCCGCGCGGTGGTCGATATTCACTTCGCCGCGGATCTGCTCCGGGCTGATGTAGTAGGGGGTTCCGTAAGCCCGTCCGGCCTCGGTCATGGCGAGCTCGAGGTCGGACGCCGCCCGGGCCAGACCCATATCGGCCAGTTTCGCCACGCGCTCCTTGGTCAACATGATGTTCTTGGGCTTCACGTCGCGGTGGATGATGCCCCGCTTGTGCGCGTGTAGCAGCGCGTCGGCCATCTGCCGGATAATGGCGACGGCTTCGGCCTCGTCGTAGACCTTTCCGTCGGCCAGCTCCTCGTAGACGGTCGAGCCCTTGACGTACTCCATGACGAAGTAGTGGAACCCGCCCGATTCGCTAACGTCGATGGCCTGCACGATGTTGTTGTGGTTCAGGGCGGCCGCGGCGCGACCCTCGCGGTAGAAGCGATCGACGAATTCCTCGTTCTTGCTGAGCCGCTTGGGCAGCACCTTGACCGCGACGATACGGTCGAGGCTCAACTGCTTGGCGCGGTATACGACGGCCATCGCGCCCGCCCCGATCCGCTTCTGCAACTGATAACCCGGAATTTGCTGGGCGGGCCGACCGCCGGAATCCTCGTTACCGTCCAACAGCCGGTCGGCCTGCGTGCGGGTGAGGAAGCCCAGTTCGACCAGGATCTTGCTGATGCTGCGCGTGTCGCCGTTGGAGGCGAGTTTGCGCTGGTGTTGCGCGGCGACGCGAACCTCTTTTTCCGTCGCCAAGTGCTGCTCTACCACCAAGCGGCAAATCTGGCTATCTGCGGGTGTGTCGGCCACCTACGTGTCTTCCGCGGGGTGAAGTTGCATTATCGGCGTTCAGAGCTTAATCATTCAATTCTATGCGGTTACGTGCACAGGGTCAATCAGTTGACCGACGCCGGGCTGCCGGACTTAGTATGAGCCCCTTGCCCCTTTTCGACCAGCGCTTCAGGTCGAGCCGACGAACTGTGCTCGTCTCCAGCACCGCCTTGCTCAGCGTGTTGTTTACCGGTCCTGCCAGCTTTCCCGACCAGCCCTCCGTCACTGACGTCGAGGTCGAGCTGGCGGTCTATCGGGCCGTCAACTGGCTCAATTCCCAGCGCAATGAACTTGGCCATTGGGAGCGGCACGATAACCCGAAAAACAAATACTACGGCGGACATACCGCGCTGGCGCTGTTGGCTCTGCTGTATGCCGGCGAAGACCCCAAGCAAGATGACATGAACCTGTCGCTGGAGTGGCTCG
>JAUWXH010000027.1 GCA_030616465.1 Planctomycetota bacterium
GTCTGCTGCCCCGGCACGCCCACCACGAACTGATCCCCCTGCCAGTCGTTGCGTGAGGCGAACTTCTCCAAGGCCGCCCGGATCAACTCGTCCGCATCCGCGTCCGGCTGGGAGAGGATCTTGGGGTAGCGGATCAGGTCATAGGCCGCCAATTCCACCCGGCCATCGTCCAGCGTGCGGAGCTTCAGGGTTCGCAGTGCGCATTGGCCAATCTCCAGGCCCCAAACTGCGCGCGGGGATCGCATGGCAGGTCCTCCTTGGGTGAAGGCCGCGGGCGCGTAGCCTGCCTGTGGTGCGCGCGCGCGTTGTTACGCAGCGACGCCCTCGCGCGCAGCCTGATTCCAAGTTGTCAACTGTTGCTTCGCTCGTCGCAGCCTGCCGGGCTGCGACTTATGCCGTAGGCTCTACTACGGCACGCCTTGGGGGAGGAATGTATGTATAAGGCAGATGCGTGGCTGCCTGCGTGCCGTAACCGGGCACAAACCGGATTGTCAGGGCAAGTGAGCGTTTGGGTGTGTCGGCACTCCTTCTATGGTGTCTCCAACGTCAATATTATCGTGCTCTGCATATAACATGACACGCGTTAGCGGCATAGTCAGATTATCAGCCGGATTCTGCGACAAATTCTCGCATCGACCAGGCCCTAGTCATTCTGAGGGAGCCCGCCACAAGCGGACGACCGAAGAACCTGGCCGCATGCTCAGAGAACGGCTCCTACTCCAAGCCAGATGCTTCGCTCCGCTCAGCATGACACGTCCGGTGCGCCCAGAATTACGCATGCGGCTACTCCGCCTGCTGCACCTGCACACCCTTCTTCTGTGGCTGCTTGAACATGCCTTTGAGCTTGCCGATGTTACTTTCCTGTATCGCCTTGTTCTCCAGTTGCAGGTTCTTGCGGTAGTCAGCCTTCGTGCGCTGGACGGCTTCCTTTTCCGCCGCCATTTCGACCTGAGCGTCAGCCGGGCCGGCCATCGCCAACAGGGCGCCCTCGCTGCGATAGAAGGCGAAGTGGCCGTCGGCGTCACGCGCGATGGCGGTCGGGTAGCCGCCGACCGCATCGGCAACGTATACCCCGCGCAGGTCCGTCTCCCCGGAAACGAAGCGGTCCATCCCGGTGCCAATGACCTTGACGTGCACGTTCTTCAGCCCGCTGCGCGTGATGGCGTCCACGACGTTCACGCGGACCCGCTGCGACGCCAGGTCTTCCTGGACCTCCAGCGTAAGCGGCGTGATGAGCACCAGGCCGCTGGAGAACAGGTCGTCACCGCGGCAGATGACCAGGTAGGCACCGGCTTGTTCATCGGCACTCTCGCCGGTCGCCGCCTCGAGTTCCGGCTGGGACCGGGCCACGTTCAGCTCAACCCGCACGGACTTGTCCACGTAGTCGTGTCCGTCGCCGAGCGGGATCGTCTTCTCGAGAATCGGCTTGACGCCCGCCAGGTTGACGGACGTGATCTGGCTCAGGTTCTTCTCGATCAGGGCGAGCTTCATCAGGTCCACGCGGTAGACCTGCAACACGGCGGACTTGATGTTGCGGTAGCCAAGCTGGACGAAGGGTTTGGCGTAGGCGCGAGCGGACGGGGCGCCGCCGGCACCACCACCGGCCGTCTCCTCCTTCGCGCGCAGACGTTTCGCCCACTCGCCGGCCTCGCGAAAGCCATCGGCGTCCGGGTGGAAGATAGTCACCTCGGGCAGCTCGACGAACTTGTGCTCGAAGTAGCCGATGGCCTCGTCCGCGTCGGAGAAGCGCGACTTGACCTTCTTGTAATACTCGATCGCCTTGGCGGTCTGGTTCTGGGCGTGGTAGATCTGGCCGATGATGTACAGCGCCAGCCACTTGTTCGGGCTGGGCCGCTCGAGGCCCTGCTCATCGCGGAACGTCGCCGCCGCTACCTGCTCGGCCAGCTCGCGCGCGTGCTCGAAACTGCCCAGGTGGAAATAGGCCAGCGCCTGGATGTAGCGGTAGCGGTCGAGCCACTTGCTTTCGGGGAACAGTTGAATGGATTCGGCCGTGCGGTCGAGCACCGTCTTGAAATCGTCGAGGTCGAGGTAAGCATTGGCGAGCGAGTAGGAAGCCTCGTCGGCAATCGGACTCTCCGGGTACAGCGCCAGAAAACTCTCCAGCAGCCGGATCGCCTCGCCGATGATGTCGGCCCGCGTCACGCGGCCGGCGCCCCGGTCGGCCGTAGCACTCCGCGGCCGGACCGAACCCGCGTTCTCGGCCCGGGCGTACAGCGTTTGTGACAGGGCATAGTAGATGCTCTCGACCTGCGGCGTGTCGGGGTACTCGCGCCAGAGGTCTTCGAGGAAGTCGATGCTCTCGAGGAAGCGGCCTTCGTCCTGCAACACGCCACCGACGCTTGAATCCCGCACGAACGACGCATCCGCCGTCGCTCGGTAAATCAGGTAGGCCCGCTCGTGCTGGCCGGTGCGGGCGTAGGCGTCGGCAACCTGCACGATCCGGGCAAAGGGGATGACCAGATCGGGGTACTTCTCCTTGAGGATTTCGAAGTAGTTGACGGTCCCCTCGGCGTCCTCGCGCTTCAGCGCGGCAGTGAGCAACATCCGAATCGATTCGCGGTACGGCTCGTCGCGCAGGACCCACTTGCCGCCGATGAGCTGGGTGAGAAACTCCGCCGCCGCCTCGTAGTCACCGTCGTCGTAGTGCAGCCGGCCGAAGTTGTACAGCTCGTCCGGCGTCATGCGGTATTCGTCAGGACTCTTGGTGCCGCGCGCCAGAACCGTGAGGACCTGGTCGTCCAGGTTCAGGTGCATGACGCTCGGGCGGTAGAGGCTGCGGGCGATCGTCGAGGGGATTCGATACGTACCCGGCGTGGTCGCGACCATCCGGTAGCGCAGCCAGTCGACGTTACGCCGGCTGCCGTAATAGAGCGTCAGCACGTGGTCGGTATAGTCGTAAGCCAGGTGGTTGCCGCTGATCGTCTCGGTCAGCAGGCGGCAACCGGCCGGAATGATCTCCTGAACCACGACGTAGTCACGGTCGCCGGCCGGGTTCTCCGACCTGTCATAGCGCCGTACGCGAACGGCCACGGGGATCACCGCCCCGACCGGCTGGTTCCCGGTCCCGTTCTGAAACCACTTGTAGTCTCGGGCGACCGAGAACCCGGCGGGAACGACGCGGCCCTTGTACTCCAGCGCCGGCGGCGTAACCTGCCGACCGTAAACACGCAGCACGTCCCTGGGCACCCTGTCCGGGTGCGGGAACCGTCGTGAGAAGCCCGACAGCGTGACGGCGTAGGCGTACTCGCCACGACCGGCAAACGCGAAGTCCACACGCTGCTTGCGGGGCTCGAGGTCGGCTTCGTCCAGGTCGATGCGGATCGAGCCGCCGTCGTCAGAGGTGAGCTTGCGAACCTCGCGCCCGTTCACGCTGACCGCCAACGTGTAGTTCGCCCGCTCCTGCTCCGCCCGACCGTAGTAGGTGGCCAACGCGGCGATCACGGTGCCCTTGGCCTTGTGCGGCCGCCAGCCGTCGGCCCGGGCCGCGCTAACCAGGTAATCCACCATCGGACGGACGTTGGCCGCGCGCACATCGACCGAAAGCTGCGCCAGCAACGCCAGCGCGGTCACCTCCAGCTCGCTGTTCATCCACGCCGAGCTGTCGTCGCCGGACAGCATCCGGCAGGTCTTCACGCCGCGCCGGATCTCCCGCATCCGGTGCCCCAGCACGCCGAGCAGCTCCACCGCGATCGACTTGCGGTCGAGGCGAACGAAGGTCAGCGCCAGGTGCCCCAGGGCGGCGTTGCTGAGCGATTGACGGTTGCGATAGAGGCGGTTGGCGTGGGCATACTCAGCCTTAGCGACCCACGACACGCCGTACAGCACCACCGCCTTGAGCTCCGTCTGCGTGGGCCGCGCGTCGGCGAAGGCCTTGTTGAGGTACGCGGTCAGCGTCTTCAACGGCTGCTCGGCAATGGGGTGGCCGTCGTGACGGGCCTTGCCCAGCGCCCAGGCCACGTGCGATGTCATCCACGGATCTGAGCCGCTGCCCTTCCCGCACCACGGCCAGCCGCCGTCGTCGTTCTGGGCCGCCAGAAGCTGTGCGATCAGCCCGGCCGCCCGGTCGTTCAACAGGCGCACGTCGGCCGTATCTTCTCCCCCGCCTTGGGCGCGCAGATAGTCGGCCGCATACAAGCAACCCAGCAGGGCCGAAGCGGTATCGGCGTGCGTGCGCGGCGGCGTGGCCTTCCAGCCCTTCAGGCTGCGCTCGATGAACTCCCAGCGCGGGCCGCGCTCGAGCGCCTCCTCGATCAGCCAACGCTGCATGCCCGGCCCGACCGCCACCGTGAGCCGCAGGTCGTGGTATTCGCCGCCCTCGCCCGGCGGCTTGGGCAACTCCAGCTCGACGAAATCGGTGTCCGTGCCCACCCCGGCCGCGTGCGCCTCGATCCGCATACCCCAGGGGCGGACGGGGATGGCGCGCGTGACGACATCGGCCAGTTTGCGCTCCGCGTCGGGCACCGCGGTCTGCGTTGCGGCTGGTACCTCCAGCGACAGCTCACCCGCCTCCTTAATGTCGATCGCATCGAACTCAACATCGAACACGCCACTGCCGTCTACGTCGATCGTGCGCTTCTGCGTCGCGAGCTTGTCGCCCTTCAACTCGACGTCGATTTTGCCGGTGTACGCCGTCAGGCAATGCACGCGGGCCAACGGATGGAACTTGTCGCCTTCCATAAACGTGGGCGGCGTGAGCAGCTCGACGAAGAAGTCGTGCTTGGCCAGGACATCCGCTTTGCCGCTGCCGCAGAGGGTCTCGCGCGTGACGCCGCGCGCGACGAGCTGCCACTTGGTGCTCGAATCCGGCATGACGATCTTGACGGTGGCCTTGCCGTCGGCGTCGGTAGTGACGCGCGGATTCCAATATGCAACCTCGGGAAAATACGTCCGCGGCGGAGCGCTTCGAACAATCTCGGCCAGCATGCCCTCGATTTCCCGCTGCTCTTCGGGCGAGGCCGACACAATCAGGCTGTGCGTCATCTTGTCGGCTTCGAGAATCAGCTTCTTCCCGGCGGAGATGCGGTCGAACGGAACGCCGAGGACGACGGGTTTCCCGGCCACCTCATATCCATATGATGCGGCCGCCCAGGGACCTTCAGCTAGATCGGTCAAGAAGTGGTGCGGGGCATCGAACCGACCGCCTCCCTGCCCGCCGAACAGGCCGGCGGCGCGCCCGCCGCGGAGGACTTCGCCCAGTTGGGGCACGTCGCCGGCGACGAAGCCTCGGCCGCGACGCCCGGCTCGCCGCCTCCGGAGGTCCACAACTCCGCTCGCGTCGAGCCGCTGCGTCATGTCAAGCTGTAGCTCTCGCCCCATGCTTTGCGGCGCTCCGTCGAGGTCGGCGTCTGCCAAGCGCGCTGATGGTCTCGCCGCCCGGCGCGCGTAGCGCTCGCGCTCCTCCTCGAGCCGTTGGCCTTCGGCGAGCAGCTCGGTGAGCATGCCGCGGGTCTGGGCCTGGTAGCGGAACGTGCAGCTTGTTTCGGTGCGCATTGCCGCACGGCGATAGGCCCCCTCGTTGAAGAACGCCACGATGTCGGGCGTGCGGTCGGGGAAGCGGCTTAGCAACGCGTTGTCGATCATCGCCAGGCCAACCTCCGCTTGCACCGGCTTGCCCTGCTGGTCCGTAACGGCGATCTCAACCGTCATCTCATCACGTGGCCGATACGTTTCCCTGTCGGGCTTGAGCGTGATGCTGAGCTGCCGCTCGACGGTGAACTCGCGCGCGGCCGTGTGTAGTCTCACGGCTGACACAGCCGTGATATCCGGACGTCCTCTCGAGACATCCATTACGGTGACACTGACGGCGAAGTTGGGGAAGTGCTCGTGCTCCACCGGCAGGTCGAAGCGGTTGTGGCCGGGAGCGAGCTTGAGCGTGCGGTAGCCGATGATCTCTTCGCCTTCGTAGGTGATGAGGGCCAGGTGGGCCGCTCCCTGACGGTCGCGGTTCAGATCGGCCCCTCGCTTGCGCTCGGGGTTCGGATAGATGGCGAGCCGGGAGTGGATGTCGAGGGCGATCGCTTCGCCGACCTTGTAGTGTTGGCGGTCGGTGAAGACGCGGATACGGGTCTTGTCTTTATCATCTGACACTTGCACGGCCGCCTCCGCGGAGACGGTGTGGTCGAAGCGGTCTTTGCCCTCGGCCCGCAGGACGTACGTGCCGCCCTTGGTGAGCTTGAGCGACGCCCGGCCACGGCCGGTCTTGGCATCCGTCTTGACCTCCACCGACGTGACCTTCGTGTCGGCCCAGCTCGCGGTCTCGGCCGCCTGTGCCACCTGACGCTGTTGCCGGCGCTGACCCGGCGTGTACGTCCGCAGAAACGCCGTCAGCGTCATCTCCTTGCCGAGCGGCTCGCCCTTGAGGTCCTTCGTCTCGACGGTGACCTCGACGGGCTCCTCGGACAGGTACAGCGGACGGGGCGTCTTGACTTTGGCGCGGAACGCCCGGACGGCGACGAATACGGTGGCGGTCGTCTCGATCCCCAGGTCCGCCTGACGGGCCGAGAAACCGACCCCGGCCTCCTCGGGCAGGCTGGTCGAGTCAAACTCGAACGCGACCTTGCCATCCTTGTCCGTAACGCCGCTGCGATGAATCTCCTCGCCGGTGAACGGGTCGTGCATCGCGTATTCGACCGTCTTGCCGGCCACCGGCTCGCCGTAGTGGTATTGGATGACGATCGATCCCTTGATCGGCGCGCCGCGCATCACAACGCGCTCATCGAAATCGAAGCGCAAGTAAGCCTTGGCGAGCTGATAGGTTTGGACGTCGAACGTACCGGTGAAGGTGGGGCCGCCGGGGCGGCGGGCAATGAGCTTGTACTGACCGACCGGCGCATCCTGGGGCACGCGGAACTGGGTGGCGAACGAGCCGTACTCGCTCAGCCGCAGCTCCTCGGTGTGCAGCACGCGGCCCTTGGCGTCCACCACGTCCAGCGTCCAGCGCAGGCGCTGATCGTCGGGCTGGGTCGGCAGTGCGTACTGCTCGTCTTTGACCTCGCGCAGGATGCCGCGAATGTTGACCGCCTGGCCGGGGCGATAGGCCGGGCGATCAGCGTAGATATACCCACGTGGCGACAGACCGGTCGAGAACTCCAATCCGTGGAGCGAGAGGGCGTTGCCGGCGATGTGCCCGTCGCGCTCGGCGAAGACGGCCAGGTTTTCCAGGTCCTTGAGCTTCTTGTCCTTGCCGAGCCAGACGCCGTCCGCGTCGGTCTTCCCCGAAAGCAGGACCTTGGAGCCGTCCGAGACCAGCACGTTGACCCCCGCGGCCGGCGTCTGCGCCCGCATGTCCTGGGCGAAGACGAACCCCTGGCGGCGGGAGCTCTTGATAATGACGTCGATGTCGGAGCGGATCAGCAGGGTGGTGGCTTCGAGCTTCCGCGGCGGGCCGCCGCCGGGGGCGCTCAGCTTGGTATTGTCGTTGCTGACGTTGACGGCGTAGACACCGGGGCCGTCGAACGGGATTTCGAGCTGCTGGGTGATGGGCTTGTACTTGGCGTAGCCGGCAACCTCAATTTCCAGGGTTTTGTCCGGATCGATCAACAACAGGTCGAGCGTCTCCACGCCGCGCAGACTGTGGCTCTTGCGGAAGTAATCCTCCATGTCGATGCGGTAGAGCTTGACGGTAAGCCGGTCGATGTTGCGGAGATCGACGCGGACTCGGGCCGGCTCGTCGGTGCGGAAGACGCGCGCGGTAACCAGCAGCAGGCGGGTCGCGTTCATCTTGGCGACGCGCTGGCGCGCCCGCTCGGCCCACTGCGACCAGGTCAGCTTCTTGTACGCCTCGATGGCGGCTTCGAGGTCCTTGATCTTCTCCTCGAACGTCTGGCCGATGCGGAACTGGGCCTGCCCGGACTGCTCAGTGTTGGGGAACTTGTTGACCAGGCGTCGCCAGTGCGTGATCGGCTCGTGCCAATCGGGCTTCTCGCCCGCCTTCTCGCCCTGCTGCTGCTCGCGATAGGCCAGGTCGCCGAAGTAGTACAGGATTCGCGGCGCGCGGGCGTCGAGCGGGTACTTTTGGAGGAATGCGGTCCACGCCTGGCGGGCATCGTCGTAGCGTTCATCCGCAACGGCGTCGGCGCCAACCTGATACTCCGCATCGACGATCGCCTGCTGCGAGGCGGACCAATGCGGCCCGGTCGGGTATTTGCCCACGTACTCGTTCCAGGCGGCAATCGCGTCCGGGTACTTCTTCTGGGCGAAATAGAGCCGGCCGATGCTGAACAGGGCATCCTGCGAAAGCGTCTCGGCCAGCTTGCGCGTGTCGTCGTCGGCCGGGTCGATCACCTCGCGGTTGATCAGCGCGCGGTAGGCCGCGATCGCCTCGTCGTGTCGGCCCAGATGGGCATAGGCTTTGGCGATGTCGTGGGCCGCCTGGATCGCCTGCTTGCTGCTAGGGAACGCACTCAGCAGCTCCTCAAGCGCTTGGACGCCGAGCGTGAGAGATTCGGTGTTGGGCGGCTGCGGGATCTGGTAGGTCTTGGAGAGCAGATAGGTGGCCGTGATCCACTGTTCGCGCTGCTGCCGCCGGTCCGGGTCCACCTGGTCCAGCAGGGTAAGCAGATCCTGCCAGGCCCGGCGTGCGCCGATCAGGTCGCCGGCCGCCAACCGACACTCGCCCAAGCCGACTCGGGCGGGGATGAGGTGCTTGCCCGGCTGTGAGGCCGCCGATGGCAAGGGCAGCCCCACGTTGCGCAGTTTCCGCAATTCGCGGTACGTATCGTCGAAAACCAGCAGGTACTGCTCATATTGACCGGCCGCGTCGCCACACTGCCCCAGCTTCTGCGTGCACAACGCCCGCCGGAACAGAATCCGATCACGCAGCTCCTCCCCCGGCTCAAGCTCAAGGGCCCGCTCATAGAAAGTCCGGGCCCGCTGGTAATCGGGCCTGGTCAGCGTGTCCGCCGGCTTGAAATGCTCCTCGGCAAACCCGAGATACACCTGCGCAACCCGGCCCTTGCGTTCGTCGCCGACCAGCGCGCGCACGCGCTCCGCGTAGATGCGCTCGGCGGCTTCAAACTGCTTGAGGGCCACGTGCCCGTCGGCCTTGCGGAAGCGGGCCTTGTGGGCCCAGGCTCCGCCCGGGAACTGCTTGAGCTGCTCATCGAATTGGGCGATCGCCTCCTGGTGCCGATTGTCGTACAGCAGGGTGAGCCCGCGGCGGAACAGCAGGTGCTCGCGGGCGGACTCGTCAGCGCCAGCCAACGCGGCATCAATCAGCTCGATCGCCCGCTGATATTCCCGGCTGCGCAGGGCCTGGTTGATCTCAGCGTCGGGGTCGCCGGGCAGTGGCGCCTGCCCGTCCGCTGACGCAATCGGACACACTCCCATCAAGAAAGCGAGCAAGGCCGGCAGGATTCCGATTCGGTTCATGACGCACACTCCTGGTGGGTGGGGAGACAAGCAGGACGTTTTATGGCGTGGCGAGCGTACGTGTTACCCCGCACCGCCTCATCGGCGAACATCTCGTTCCGTCGCGCACTTGGCATGGCGCTGTGCTTAGACGCCACAAACCCGTGATGGTTCCATAGTTACTACGCAGAACTCGCCGGCGGGTTGCGACAACCGATCCGCAAATCCGCGGCGGGGCCCCGGTCCGGCTCAGGACCGGTCCAAGTCGGGAACCTCCAACTGCTCGCCGCCTTTGAGGGCCGACTCGTGCGCGACGATCCCGGGAACCGTCATCGCCAGCGCCTCATCGAGATTGACAGCCGGCTCACGCTCCTCCACCAATGCGGCGACGAACTCATGCGTCAGGAAAGGGTGCGATCCGCCATGTGCACTCCCGTGCCGCATCGGCTTGGGCAACAGGTGATGGAAGTTGGGTAGCTCGGTCCGTTGCGGTGCCCTGGGCCCGATGATCTTCAACCCACACGCGGAGCTGGGCATGTAGTACGTCATGTCGGTGCCGAACCACTGGGCCCGCTCCCCCTCGGACCGGCCGTTCCAGAACACCCCGCAACGGCATATGTGCCCGCGGTCGGTCTTGAACAACGCCATGCAGGAACCGAAGGGGTTGTTGTAGACGTTGTCCTTCCACGCGGGTTCGTCCGGCGGGGTCCACCCCAGGCAGGAGACTTTCGTCAACCGCTCC
>JAUWXH010000097.1 GCA_030616465.1 Planctomycetota bacterium
GCACCAAAACCGCTGACGACCCGCAAGAACCTTCAAGTCCTTGATGGACCTGCCGGGGAAGTGGACCCTTGACACGACGCGGCTCGCTCGGCGAACGCCTGGCGTCGCCGTAGGCGGCGGGCTCGCCGAGCGAGCCGCGTCGTGTCAAGGGTCCACTTCCCCGGCAGGTCCATCAAGGACTTGAAGGTTCTTGCGGGTCGTCAGCGGTTTTGGTGCGGCAAGCCGCACCCTGCGGGGCTGAGTCGTTCGCGGGAAATGATTCCCGGCGGAGTCGGTGCGAGAAAGGAGTCTCGCACCAGCGTGGCAAAACCTGCACGAATCATGCCATCGGGATCAAGCCATCTGGGAAATCGGGGGTCAGGCGCTCACGGCCCGGGAGAGTCGTTGCTGCCGGTGGGCGATTCGGGTGGCGCCGGAGCGGTCGGCCGCGCGTCGAGTTGGGCGCGCTTCTCGCGCAGGAAAGAGACTGCATCGCGGCGTGGCATCAGGCGCGGCAAGACCAGCAGTGCGCCGGTTGAAATCACGACGGTTACAATCGCCGCCAAGCCGATCGCGTTACGGACTTGGCTGCCGAACCGGTCAAACGGCTTGTTAAGTGTATCGAGGGCCCGATCGACCAGGCGGCAAATGCCTTTGGCAGGAAGCGCCTCGGCGGCAGGAGCACTCGGCTCCTTGGTCGTCGCCGGCTGCTGCGGAGTCTCCTGTGGCAACGCGTCGGCAGACTTTCGCCGCAAGCCGGCTCTTAGCCGGGCCCACGCGCGGGACAGGCCGGCTCTTAGCGGGGCCAACGCGCGGGACAGGCTGGCGCGGGACAGGCCGGCGCGGGACAGGCCGGCGCGGAACCAGCTTACCCACATGCTGACTCGCTCGGCAATGCCGCCGGCCTGGTCGGCGCCGGAACGCTCGCCTCGGGAATCCGCCTGGTCGCTGGCCGCTCCGTCGGGTTGGACGGGAGGTTGCGGGGCGTCGGCGTGTTCGGCGGGCGCGTCGGCGGCGCTTGCGTTTGGTGGGTCGGACTCGGTCGGCGAGCGTTGCTCTCGCGGACCGGGAGCGTCCCCGCTGCCACCGCTGGCGTCGGAGATGGCTGCGGCCTCGGCGGGCGACATGTTCTCGATCTCGGAGATCGCCGCCTGGATTTCGTCCTCGGTGACCTTGGCAGGACTTTCGTCGGCCATGTGCGCGCTCATCTCCCGGACGAAGGATCGCCCCCGGCTAGCATCGGCCGGGCGGCGGCGGCCCTTCACTCCCGCGCGTGGATTGGGGACAGGATTATCGGCAGCCCGCCCCGGCGCAGGAGTCCCGCGGCCCGCCCCGACAACGGTCGCCGGCCCTGTGTTTACTCGTCGATTCCGAGCAACGCTCGTCGAGTAGGAAGCAGGGAAACGAGCCGGATTCAGGCGTGGGCTCTGGGAGGGCCGTGAGCGCTCCCGGCCGCGGGAAGGCGGCGTGATTCGGGGAAACGCAGGTTTGTGTAATCGACAGAAACCCGCCGAATGCGTCTAATCAAGCTTCACAGAGACAGATGTCGACTCGCAGGAACCACGACACGCGGACCGGCGCGGTCCAAAGGAGGTTTCGAATGAGATCACTGCTGCTCTTGGCGGGGTTCGGATTGGCGTTGTCGGTGCCGGCGGCCGGGCAGCCATCGCCGCTGGACAACGTCCTGAAACACGTTCCGGATGATGCCGCCCTGGTGGTCGTCATCCCCGACACGGACAAGTTGGTAGCCGGGCTCGCCGCGTTCGGCAAAGCGATCGACGTGGAAGAGCTGGCGACCATAGACAAGCAGAAGTTGATCGAAGATCTGCAGGAGTCCGAGCTGTTCGAAACGCTGGCCGAGGTGCTGGGCTCGGTCGAAACGTTTGCACTGGCCCTTGGGCCGAGCCACGAGGAACCGTTGGCAATCCTTTCGGTTCGCGACCCGCACGCACTGGCGATGTTCAAGTTGGCCATCGAGGTGGAGGAAGCCGCCGCCCCGGAGAGCCGCGACGAGTTCGCGAAAGTCGTGGGCAATGTAGTCATCTGGGGCACGGACGAGCAATTCGTTGAGGCCGCCGCCAGTGCCAGTGGCAAGGTCGCCGCGCGGATGCGCAAGGAACTGGGCTCCCTGGGCGCCGGCAACAACGTGCTGCTCTGGATCGACGTCCCGGCGTGGAAGGCGCAGATCGACCAGGCCATGATGATGGCGGAGGGTTTCCTGCAAATGGGCATGGCCATGGCCGGTCCGGAGGCCGAGGCGGGGATGGGGCTGTGGAAATGGATGTTCGACTCGTGCCGCACGTTCGTCAACGAAACCCAGGTCTACGGCGCGGCGGTCCGGATCGGCGCGGACGGGATCTTCGGGGCCGACGTTGCCAAGTTCGAGGCGGACGGGAAGGTCGCCGGCTACCTGAAGAAGGCCCGCAAGTCGCAGGCGGACTTACTGCGCGGGCTGCCCGACGAGCGAGCGGCCATCATCTTCGGCTGCGAATGGATAGTGCCGGAGGGTACGGAGACGCTCAGTGAAATGATGCTCAAAGCCATGCTGGCCGGGCCGCCGGCCGAGACACAGCCGGCCGACCAGGAGCGCGCGGCCAAGATCAAACGGGCCATCGCGGCCTATGGGCAACTCTCGGGCTACAACGGGGCGATCGCGTTCGCCCCGGGCGGCAAGGGGATTCCCGCGGCCGGCCTGTACATGACCAAGAATCCAAAGCTGCTCATGCAGAGTATGCAGAGCCTGACCGAGGTGGGCATGAAGATGATGGGGGCCTTCGCCCCGGGCGTGTCGGTCGAGTTGACGCGACGGCAGGAGACCATCGGGGCAGTGCAGGCCGACGTGTGCACGTTCGTGTTTGAGGCGGAAGAGGAGCAAATGGGCGATATGCTCACGGCGATGTACGGAGAGTCCGTCACACTGTACGTCGCGCCCCATCCCGAAGGGGTATTGTACGCGCAAGGCCCGGCGGACACCGCGCGCGAGCAAATGAGCAAGCTCCTGGCCGGCGGCGGAAAGCTGAGTAAGAACCAGGAGGTTGCCGCTGCGCTCAAAACCATCTCGCCCAAGCCGCAGATGTGCCTGCTGGTAGATCTGGCCCCGGTGTTCGAATGGGGTCTGCGCCTGGCGGGAGCCGCCGGGGGTCCGATTCCGGAGATCGATATGCCGGAGCAGACGCCCTACATCGCCTTCGGGTTTTATTTCGAGCGCGACACGATGCGCGCGGAGCTCTGGGTTCCCGCCCCGACGATCAAGACGGTCATTGAGGCGATTGAGGAGGCCGAGGAGGCCGGCGAATCGGGGCCGATGTAGCCGTTTGTCGGCGATGCTCGGGTGGCGGGGCGGTGCGCGTGACGCGACGCTACGCGAGCGTGTCGATGAATTGGGCGGCGGGATAGGGGTTCAGGCGAAAGCGCGCGGCGTTGTCTCCGCGCGGCCCCGGCCCCACGGCAAGGGGCGCATGCAGCTTCCCAGCCTGGGTCTGCTGTGGTCCGGGTGGTTCCCCTTCACCGTGTGGCCCGCTGAGCTCGACCACGTCCCGCGCCTCGAAGAGCGAATCGACGGAGGTCGAGGCGGCCGGTGAGCTCTCGCCCGCGCGGCGCCCGGGGAGTCCGCTGACGGGGCGGAGCGGCTGGATGCGCGCGGCGATACGCGCCAGCGCGAACCCCGCGCCCAGCGGATTGACAGAGCCTGATAGTATTCCCGATACCGTCACAAGAGTCGTGCCTCGTGCGGACCGACGTACTCGTCAGGTGAATCGGCCTGGTGGCGGGTGGACTTCGATATGGTTCGCTCTGTGCGGGCCGATTTTCTTGGCGAGGCCGGGTTGGCTTCTGGGGGGCCTGGTCCTATAATCGTGACCCGCAGGGATGATCGACACCACGTACATGGAGGTACGCGCACATGTCTACCGGAGTATCCTTCTGGAAACGTGTCGGCGACGTCTTTCGAGCGGGCGGGGTCGGGGGTCGCGATTCTAACGGTAACGGGCGTGTCCCCGGCGTAGAAGCGGCCGGCGCGTCGCGTAACGGCGATCCCGACGAAAGTGGCTCGCCCCCGAACGAAACCCCGTCGCGAACGACGCTCCTGCCGTGGCTGCGGCGGCAGCCGGGCACGCCGCACCTGCCGGAGGTCCACCAACGGCTCGTCAACTTGATGGACTCCATGCAGGAGCATTTCAAGAAGCAGGACGAGCGGGCCCAGCAACTGAACGGCTCGGTCGGTCGTGTGGCAAACGGTTTGGAGCAACTGGCCGAGGCTCAGCGTGGTACCGGCGAGCGGATCCATTCGATCTCCCAACAGGTGGATGTCGCCGGGAAGTACACCGCCACCCTGTCGGATGCCCTTTGCCAGATGCCCGCGACCATGCAAGCGGAGGCCGAGGCGGTCCGCTCGGTCGCCCAGCAACTGGAGATCGCGCACGAGGCCGACACGCAGCTCATGCACTCGCTGCAACAGTTCGCACACGCGGTGGATTCGCTCCGCCAGTCCGGTACCGCCCAGGTCGAGACGCTCGAACGGCTTCACGCTGCCGAACGCGGGCAGCGCGAGGTGCTCACGGATCTCATCCGGGCGCAGGGTCGGCGGTTCCTGGTGGTGATGATCGGCACCGCCGCGCTGGGGCTGGGCGCGCTCGTGGCGTTGGCGGTCACTCTGGCGATGGTGCTGGGCAGCTAGCCGGCTGAGCCGGACGAACTCCAACGGAGCGAGCCATGCGATCAGCCCAGCACCGAAGTCAAGGGTGGTTCGTCGAGAGCGGGCGGTGGGAGCCGCCGGTCGCCATCATTCTCGGGCTGCTCCTTACCGTGGCACTGGGGCGCGTCGCCACGGCAGCGCGTACCGTGATCACGCCCGGCGACGGAGGCGGCACGGGTGTCTCGACCCTGGTGGTGTCGTCACCTGCATCTCGTTGAACACCGTTGAATCCAAGCGACAATCCGTGGATCATGTGCTCGGCCCGTGCCGCGAACGGGCGTCGAGGGCTCCGCGTGAAAATCGCACTTGCACAAGCCAACCCCACCATCGGCGACATCGAGGGCAACACGGCCGGTATCCTCCGCCGGATCGAGCAGGCCGCGGCGTCGGGTGCCGAGCTGGTGATCTTTCCCGAGCAGGCCGTCACCGGCTATCCGGCCAAGGACCTGCTGCTGCGCCGCGAGGTGATCGACGCCAACGTCGCAGCGCTGCAACGCATCGCCGCCCACAGCACGCAGATCGCCGTGCTGGTCGGTTACGCCGAGCCGAACGAGCAGCCGTTTGGGCGTCCCGTGTTCAATACGGCGGCGCTGCTGTCTGAGGGGCGCGTCGCAGCGCGGTGGCGCAAGCGGCTGCTGCCGACGTACGACGTGTTCGACGAGGCGCGCTATTTCGAGCCGGCGGGACCGCAGACAGTCTTCGAGCACCGCGGTCGGCGGCTCGGCGTGACGATCTGCGAAGATATGCTTTCCGAGCCGATCTTCGGGCGGCCGCTGTACTCTTGCGATCCGGTCGGCGAGCTGGCCGACGCCGGGGCGGACCTGCTGATCAACGTCTCGGCCTCACCTTACTGGCTCGACAAGCAGCGCTGGCGTGTAGACGTGATGGCCGAACACGCCCGTCGGCACCGGTTGCCGATCGTGTACGTGAACCAGGTGGGTGGCAACGATGAGTTGCTGTTCGACGGGGCCAGTTGCGTGGTGGATGCCGAGGGCCGCGTCGCCGCCCAGGCCCGCGCGTTCGAAGAGGACCTGCTGCTGGTTGATCTCGACGATCTGCCTGCCGCTCGGCGTGAAGAGATCCCCGAGGGTTCGGCCGGCGTGCACAACGCCCTGGTCATGGGCCTGCGCGATTATCTGCGCAAGTGCGGCTTTCGGTCGGCCGTGATCGGGCTGTCCGGGGGGATCGACTCCGCGGTTGTCGCCGCCCTGGCCGCCGAAGCGCTGGGGCCGAAGCAGGTCCACGGCGTGGCGATGCCCAGCCGCTACAGCAGCGAGCACAGCGTCGCCGATGCGCGGGCGTTGGCCGAGAACCTGGGCATCGGGTTCTCGATCGTCGAGATCGAGCCGATGCACGCGGCGTTCGAGCAGGCCCTGGCAGCGTGCCTGTCGAAGGGGCCGCCGGGCGTTACCGAAGAGAACATTCAGGCCCGCGTACGCGGCGTGATCCTGATGGCCCTCTCGAACAAGCTCGGCAGCCTGCTGCTGACCACCGGCAACAAGAGCGAGGTCGCGGTTGGTTACTGCACGCTGTACGGCGACATGGCCGGCGGGCTGGCAGTCATCAGCGATGTGCCCAAGACGATGGTCTACGCGGCAGCGCGCCACATTAACCAGCGCGCGGGCCGTGACCTCATTCCCCAGAGCACGCTGACCAAGCCACCCTCGGCGGAGCTGAAGCCGGACCAGACCGACCAGGATTCGCTTCCGGAATACGACGTGCTCGACGCCATTCTGGAGCGCTACGAGGAGCAGTTGCAGGGTAGCGATGAGATCGTCGCCGCCGGCATCGACACGGCGACGGTCAAAGACGTGATCCGCAAGATTCAGATCAGCGAGTACAAGCGTCAGCAGGCCGCCCCGGGCCTGAAAGTCACCTCGCGCGCCTTCGGCTTCGGCCGCCGCATGCCCATCGCCGCCCGCCCACCGAGGTGACCGCGGCCCGCTGGTAGGTCTGGGTCAGTTCACGCAGACGCCTGGCCAGCTCCGGTGTCAGGCGGCCGGGGGGCAGACGCCAGGCCCAGTTGCCGCGGGTGGTCGCCGGCGTGTTCATGCGGGCTCGGTCGTCCAAACCCAGCAGGTCCTGGACCGGGATGATGGCCAGGTTCGCCGGGGACATGTATGCCAGGTGGATCAGATCCCAGTGGATCTCACCGCCATTGGTGCCCAGGTAACGCAGCACACGCTCGCTCTCGGTCAGCCCGTCTTTGCCTTTTCGCTTTCGTCTCGCCCGGCGTAGCGCCCGAAACCAGCCCACCGCAGTGTGGTTGTCATGTGTGCCGGGGTACATGACGCTGCGGCGGGGAGCGTTGTGCGGTTGGTGATAGCGCGAGTCGGCATCGTCGCCGAACGCGAACTGCAACAATCGCATGCCTGGGAAGCTGAAGCGGTCGCGCAGGGCGAGGGCTTCGCACGTGAGGACCCCCAGGTCCTCCGCG
>JAUWXH010000415.1 GCA_030616465.1 Planctomycetota bacterium
GTTGAATCACAGATGGTCTCCCGCGGCGCCCAGGTGCCGTCGTGCCCATTCGAACGACGCACCTGCAACTCTTCGTCTCCGCCCGGGAACTCGTGCGCCAGAACGACCCAGGCGTTCCCGTGGCTGTCAAACAATGGCCGCCGATGAGCGTAACTCTCATAAGGTTCGGGTGCCGGCGTGATCTGAGCGAGTGTACTCCAATAGGGACAGGCGCCGCCGCGAAGGTCGGCGCCCCGGCGCTCACGGCGCTCCGGCGGGTCATGGAACCGCGCCACCACTCTGCCGAAAACGTCGAGGACCGCCCCGTTGTCGAGAACGATGACGCCATTCGGCAGCAGCGCCCACGACGGCGTGTCCGCATCCGGGAATCGAACTCTCCACACGGCAGTCCCATCGGTCTGCGACGCCAACACTCCGCCCGCGCTCGCACTGAGGGTGACTTCACTGGCAGCGTCCGCGACAACGCTCGCACTCAGGCACATGCACAACGACGAAACAACGCCTCGCCGGAGACTTCTGATCACGGGACTTCCTCCTCCGAGCGCCTCCGTTCCGACTGGACATAGCAACATGCCCCACATCAACCAGTCTAGACGTTCAGATCGTTCGCAGCAACGCGAACGGTATCAACAGCGTCCGGTAACAACGGTACTCAGCGGAATCACCTTTCGCTCGGTGCCCCAAAACGCGGTCCGCGCGCGCTTCCCGTCCACGTAGCATATGTGCATCGGCGCAAGTCCGTGCGCGAGAAGCCACGCTTCAGGAAATGGTGGCCACCGGCCCGGCGGCTACTTCTCCACGCTGATGCGCGGGGCCGGGCCGAGGTCGGGCAGCGACGGCATGTCCGGGAGGCGGTCCGCCTTCGGCACGGTTGGCTCGCGCTGGCGTCCCTTGGCCGCCAACAAGGCCAGCACGACAGGCATCAGCCAAGCCAGGTTCGTAACCACCCCCAGCTTGCTGGCCAACAGAGCGGCGCTGCACGCGGCCACCAGCGCGCCGACCAACTGGTACGGCTGTAGCGGCCGGCCGGCCAGGAACACTGCCGCCAACAATAGCACCAACAACCCCGCCGCAATCTTGGTGCAGCGCCGGATGAGCGTCCACCAGCCGGTTTGCCCCTCGTCCGTGCCGGCCCAGAGTTCCCAGGCTCCCTTGATGGGCGGTGGCGGTTCGAGCGTCGGCGCCGGACGCCAAGTCGCCTCCAGCACCGTCCGCAACGCGACCCAGGCACGGGTGCTGTCCGGTGTGGCAGCCACGGCGTCACGGTAGGCCGGCTGAAGCTTCGCCAGGGCTTGCTCCGACGCCCGGATCCTGCGGTAGAAGACGGACCCGGCATCGACGCCGTTGGGCCATTCAACCTTGCTCAGCCGGGCCCCTTCCGAGGCGCCGCTCAGATTGCACTCCTCACTATCGACCAGGAATCTCCAGACCGGTGCCAGGAGGCTCGCCTGCACGTCGGACGGTTGGGCTTCGGTCTCGATCACCAAGGTGCCGTCGTCAGTCAGGCGTGCGGCGTGAGCGGGCAGCAAACCGGCGGCAGCGAGGGCGCCATCGGCGCGGGGGATGGTGGGCAGCGTCAGCCAGGTCAGGCCGACTACGCAAGCCGCCACCCCGCCCAGCAGGCCGACGGTGCTTCCCACTACGTGCCAACCGCGACGGAAGAAATACGCCCACACCACCGGCAGGGCCAGCCAGGTCCACGGCCAGGCCAAGCCGGCGAACACCAGACACAGCGTCGAGAGCAGCCCACCCACGCCCGGCAACAAGGCGAACGCCAAGCCCCAGGTGAGCAGGGCGGCCGGCAACATGATCTCCGGCCGCGGCAGGCACTCCACCACCCCCGGGAAGACGCAAAAGATTGCCACGATCGAGAAACCCATCACCGACGAATGCAGCCGTCGCCCGATGAGGTACAACCCGGCTGCCGTGATGACCAGCAGCACCGCGTTCATCACGCGGACCGCGGTGGCTTCCGCCGAAACCAGCTGTGGTTCCAGGCTTTCCTCCCGGTCGGTCTGCGAGGTCATCGCGGCGGCCACCTCGTCGCCTGCTGCCACCATTCCGGTCAATCCTGCCGCCCCGGCGTGCAGCACGTACAGCAATGGCGAGCGGCTGTCGGGACCACTCACGTCGCCGTATGGCAGCTTCCCCGTCTTGACCATCTGCACGCCGCCGATCATCGCGTCGCGCGAACCCGGCGAGATCGGTGCGCGGCCGATTTGATCGATGCTGATCGCCAGGCCCGCCAGGAGGAGCACCAACATCGCTCCGCTGGAGAGGTTGCAGTCGCCGACCCGCGCCACGCGCGCGAACACCAAATGCAGCCCGCGCAGCAGCCAGTAAGCCGCCACGATCACCAGGGCCAGGTACGACGACCACTGCCAGGTTTGCCCGGCGAACCCGCCCGGTGGCGCGTGCGTGTTCGCCCGCAGCGCGAGTAGCAGGCATGTCGCGGCCAGGATCAGCCCGTCCAGGGTCCGCCAGGCCAGGAGCGGCTTGGATTGCAGGGTCAGCAGCAGGATTACGAAGACGGCGAACCACGTCAGCACCGGGCCGCGCAAGTCAGGCCACAAACCGGCCGGCGAGCGCTCGCCGGTGGAGGTGTCTTCGTCCGGCTCGCCGCCGCTGAACGTGGCGAACAGCTCAGCGGCCTGCTGATTGGCCTGCGCGGCGTCCGCACAGGCCAACCCGGTGCAGCAAAGCAACACGACCGGAACCGACATTGTCCGCAAGAGGGGGTTCATTTCATATGACTCGCTCGCAAGGTCCGTGCGGTTGACCGTCGCCACAGCGGGGAACCCACAAGCCTGATGCTAACAGACCACAGCACGGATGCCCAGCCGACCGGCGCCGCGCTCAATCAGCGGCGCAGGCTGGCCGCCGCCAGGAGGTCGTCCTCACGACCTTATACCGCCGATGCGCCGCCCGGCTGCATGTCCCGCCCGGCACGCCTGGC
>JAUWXH010000370.1 GCA_030616465.1 Planctomycetota bacterium
CTTTGGGCTCCGCAGCCAGATCCTTCGCTCCGCTCAGGATGACCATGAATGATGCGAGCATAGGCAACCGCCAATGGCACAAGGCTGGTCACTGGGTTTGGACATCGGGGCGTCGGCAACCAAGGCGGTGTTGCTGGACACCGCCGGCCACGTGTGCGCCCGGGCGGTCCGCAAGTCCGGGGCGGATTTTGCCGCCGCGGCAAAGGCGTGCCGCGACGAGGTCGTCACCGCCGTCGGGGTTGACGCGACGGAAATCGAGCACGTGGTGACCACCGGCTACGGTCGTCGCAGCGTGGACTTCGCCGACACTACTGTCACCGAGATCACCTGCCATGCCCGCGGTTGCTACGCGAGCTTCCCGCGGGCGATCACGATCGTCGACATCGGCGGACAGGACAACAAGGTCATCGTGTTGGCCGACAGCGGCGATCGCCGAAACTTCAAGATGAACCGCAAGTGTGCCGCCGGCACGGGCGCGTTTCTCGAGGAAATCGCCAACCACCTGGACACGCCGCTGGCGGCGCTCAACGACCTGGCCCGTCAGGCGACCGGCGACGTCGAACTGGGCTCGTTCTGCACAGTCTTCTCCAAGACGGAGCTCCTACGGCTGATCGCGCAAGGTACGCCGTTGGCGGAGATGGCCAAGGCGGCCTATCGCTCGGTGGTCAAGCGCATCCTGGAAATGGACCCGTTGGTCGGCCAGGTGGTCATGACCGGCGGCGTCGTGGCCCACAATCCGATCATTGTCGAGCTGGTCTCTGACGCCCTCGGCCGCGACGTGCTGGTCCCGGACCACCCGCAACATACGGGTGCCCTCGGCGCGGCCCTGATTGCCCGGGAGATGTGAGGCCCACGTAGCGTCCGCTCAGCGGACCGCTCGCACAGCGAACCCTGCCGCCTTTCCGGGTATGATGATCAATCGCCAGGGGGATCCTCGTTCCCACGGCGGACGCCACTAGGGAGATCGCACTATGGCACTCGACGCACTCCTCTCGCCGCGGGCGGTGGCGGTGATCGGAGCCTCCAGCCGCGAGCTGACCATCGGCTACCGCATCATTCAGAACTTGCTTGACTTTGGCTACACGGGGCCGATCTACCCGGTTAACCCGAAGGGCGGCGAGATTCGCGGGCTGAAGGCCTACCCGTCGATCCTCGAGACGCCCGACCCGGTGGACGTCGCGCACATTGTCATCAAGAACACACTCGTGCCCGTCTGTCTGGAGGACTGCGCTAAGAAAGGCGTCAAGGCGGCGATCGTCAACACGGCCGGCTTTCGCGAGATCGGCCCGCAGGGGGTGGCGCTGGAGGAGCAGCTCGTTGCGATCGCCAAGGAAACCGGCATCCGCGTGTTCGGCCCGAACTGCCAGGGAATCATCAACACCGATCCGGCCGTGCGGGCGTACTGCAACTTCACGTTCACGCGCCCGACGCCCGGGCATATCTCGATCGTCGCGCAGAGCGGCGGCGTGGGCGAGGTGATCCATCAGCGGATCACCGAACTCGGGGTCGGCGTGCGGCAGTACGCCAGCAACGGCAACGCCTGCGACGTATCCATCCCCGAGATCATCGAACACTGGGGCCAGGATGAGCAGACCAAGGTCATCGTCGTGCACATCGAGAGTCTGCCGGACCCGCGCGCGTTCCTGGAAGTGGCGACGCGGGTTGCCCGCCGAAAGCCGATCCTGGCCATGAAGGTCGGCCGAACCGCCGAAGGGGCCAAGGCCGTGTCGTCGCACACCGGCGGCCTGATGAAGCAGGACACGGCGATCGAGCTGATCTTCGAGAAGACCGGCATCGTCGCCTTCCGCAACATTGAGGAACTCTGCCAGTCGGCCATTGGATTCGCCTCGCAGCCGGTCCCGGCGGGCAATCGGGTGGGCATGATCGCCAACACGGGCGGGCCGGCCATCATCGCCACCGACGAGCTGATCGAGGGCGGGATGGTCATGCCGCCGCTGTCGGAGCGAACCGAGGCACTCTTGCGCGAGAAGCTCTACCCGGAGGCGTCGGTCAACAACCCCATCGACGTGCTGGCCACAGCCGGGCCCCAGCACTTTGCCGCGGCCATCAACGCTCTACTTGATGACGACGGCATCGACGCGATCTTCCTGAACTTCGTCACGCCGTTCTTTGTGGACACACTGGGGGTTGCCCGCGAGATCGCGGACGCCAACCGCCGCTCGCACAAACCGATCGTCGCCACCGTCATGACCGAGAAGAAGGGCTGGGCTGAAACGCTCGCGGTGATCCGCGACAGCGGCGTGCCGACCTACGACATGCCCGAGACGGGCGCCAAGGTGCTCGCATCCATGGCGCGTTACGCCGCTCTGCTAAAGCGGCCCGCCGAGCGCCCGGCTTCGTTCTCTGATGTGGATGCTTCCCGAGCCCGGTTGATCATTACGGCAGCGCGCCAAGCCAGTAGAGCGCGCCTGGCCGCCGACAAGGGTTTCGAACTGTTGACCTGCTATGGGATTCCCGTGGCCCAATACACCTCCGCCAACAATGCGGAGGAATGCCTCGCGGCTGCGGCCGAGATCGGCTATCCGGTCGTGCTCAAGGTCGATGCCGAGACTGTCGTCCACAAGACCGAGAGCGGCGGCGTGGTTCTCGGTATCGGTGATCGCGATGCGCTGCGAGAGCAGGCGGAGCAATTGGCAGCGCGCTTCGCCGACGCATCGCCCCGACTGCTGGTGCAGGAGCAGGTGCCCGAGGGGCGTGAGGTCATTGTGGGCGCCAAGGCCGTCGAGGGGCTCGGGCATGTAGTCATGTTCGGTCTGGGCGGCATTTATGTCGAAGTCCTCAAGGACGTGAGCTTCAAGATCACGCCGGTTACCGAACGCGAAGCGCAGGAGATGATCGAGTCATTACAGACCTACCCGTTGCTGACCGGCGTGCGCGGGCAGGCCGGCGTGGACCTGGAGGCCCTGATCGAGGTTATCCAGCGCGTCTCGCAGATGCTCGTGGACAACGCCGAAATCCGCGAACTGGATATCAACCCACTTTTTGCTTTCCAGAACGGTGCCAAAGCTGCCGACGTGCGAGTGATGATTTGAGCGCCGTTACCGACCATCCTCGTGCGCCCCCTCGAACTCCCCCATCCACCGAACCCTACTCGCGGTGTTTGAGAGCCGAACTCTGCACCGGCTCCAGCGAGCGGCCCGTGGGGGCGATCTTGAGGTCCAGGCTCGCGCCGCCGGTCTTGTTGAAGTATTCGACCTTGATCGGGTGTGTACCCGCGGCAAGCGCGATGACGCCGCGTTTCTGCCGCGCGCCGTGCAAGCCGTCGTTGTCAACGACCACCATATCGCCGATAGTCAGCCGCGAGCCGTCGTC
>JAUWXH010000075.1 GCA_030616465.1 Planctomycetota bacterium
TGCCGAGGACCTCCGCGGTGCGCTTCTCCAGCTCGATCACCGTGGGGTCGTCGCCGAGCACGTCGTCGCCGACCTCGGCCGCAGCGATGGCGGCGCGCATGGCGGGCGAGGGTTTGGTGACGGTGTCGCTGCGCAGGTCAACGATATTCTTCATACTGTTCTTTCCAGCGGCGGGCGGTCTCCCGGACCAGTTGCTTGATGCGCTCAACCTCCTTGGTCTTGATCCGCTCGTTTTTCCCGCTCCAGAAGCGGTCCGACTTGGGCTGGCGGACCTTGCAGATCTTGGTGACGGCACGGTAGACGATCAGGTGCAGCTCCGGGTCGTCGCCACCCAGCTCCGCGAGCATCTGCTCGGCGGCGCCGGGGGTGCACTTGGAGAGGGCGGCTGTGGCCTGCTGGTCGCCGTCGGCAGCCCGCTTGAGCAGCTCGTTGACGCAGGCCGACGTGGAAAGCTTCGCCAGCACGTCGTAGCACATCTTCTGCACGCCCCGGTCGAGTCGGCGGCGCTCCATCAGCTTAATCACGCTCTGATCGGCCGTGAGAATTGTGAAGGCATCGATGGCCTTGAGGGCGATCTTGAGGTCCGCGACCGGGGCCTTCTCCTCCTCCATTTTGGGCCGCAGCTCCCGGTCAAACATCTGCTGGCGATAAAGCCGGAACGACAGGTTCATCTTCTGCGCGAGCGAGTCGGCCTTGGTGGCCCCTGGGGAGTCGAGCACGCCGAGCTTGTCGCCGTCCGGTGTGGTGAACACGATCCACATGTTCGCCTGTCGCGGGACCTGCCACTTTTCGAGCAGGTCTTCGTAGCGGCTGCGTGAGAGCTTGACGGGGATGAAGCGCTGGCTCAGTTGCACGACCAGCGGGTTGGCGAAGGCGCGCTTCTGCTCGCGCTCGATGTCGTGCGGGCGGTCGCTGCTGCGACCGATTACGTAGAACATCAGGGGCAAGCGTGTGCTCTTGGCGCGTGCGATGCTGCCCTTCACATCCATCGACCAGCGAATTGAGCCGCTCTGCGCTGAGGCCGACGCCGCCAGAAAGACGACCCCGGCAATTGACAGGGCAAGTCGAGTCATGAGTAGTCTCCTTGTTCGCCGTCGGATGACGCCCGGGGTTATTGTAACCGAACCCGCGGCGGTTGTTGACTCGATCCGGTCGCGGGCGTCCCGCCGGGGCTCCGCAACCCGGCCAAGGCTCCCAGCCGATCGGCGCGGTCAGCCGCGGCCGCCGCGGAGCCAGGCCACGAAACGCTCGAGACCGTCTTCCAGGCGGGTGGCTGGTTGGTAGCCAAGGTCCCGCCTTGCCAAGGAGATGTCGGCGTAGGTTCGTTCGACGTCGCCGGGCTGCGGGGGCAGGCGGTTAATGACGGCCCGTTTGCCGAGGGTCGTCTCAAGCGCCGCAATCAGATCCGTGAGCGTCACCGGGCGGCTCTCGCCGAGGTTGTAGATGTGGTATCCCTCGCACCGCTCGATCGCCCGCAGGATGCCGTCGATGATGTCGTCGATGTATGTATGGTCGCGCTCCATGCTACCGTCGCCGAAGACGGGAATCGGCTCGCCGGCCTCGATCAGGCGGGCAAACTTGTGGATGGCCAGGTCGGGCCGCTGGCGGGCACCATACACCGTGAACAGCCGCAGACAGGTGACGTCGATCCCGAACAAGTGGTGGTACGTGTGGCAGAGCAGCTCGCCCGCCTTCTTGGTCGCCGCGTAGGGCGAGATCGGGTGATCCACGTTGTCGGACTCGGCGAAGGGAACCTTGCGGTTGTTCCCATAGACGCTCGAGCTGCCGGCGAAGATGAACTTGCGCACGCCGTGGCGACGGGCCGCTTCGAGCAGCACCGCGGTGCCGCCGACATTGACGTCCTGGTACAGCAGGGGTTGCTGGATGGACGGTCGGATGCCGGCCCGGGCGGCCATGTGCACGATGATCTCGACCGCGCTGCCGCGCAGCAGCGTGTCGATCGTCTGGCCATCCCGAATGTCGCCCTCAACGAGCCTGAAGCGCGGCGACCGGCGACAGGCCGCCAGGTTGGCACGCTTGACGTCGGGATCATAGAAGTCGTCGAAGTTGTCCAAGGCGACAACCTCGCGCTCCGCGCTCAGCAGCGCCTCGCACAGGTGCGATCCGATGAAGCCCGCCCCGCCGGTCACCAACACGCTCATATCGTCTCTCCACGATTCACGCCCCAGGCGCAGCTATCAACATAGCTCAGCGCGGCGTAGCTCGCTACGATTCGGGCGCGCGCTGCCCGTTCTGCGGCGTAGGCGGGGTGTTGGTCGGCTTCGATGGTATACGCACGAGCCAGCCCAGCCCGCCGGTAGCCAGGTCGCCGACGAGCGTGACCAGTCGCAGCGTCAGCGCGAGCGTGGCGGCCTCGGCTTGACCGAGGGACTCGGCGAGGGCCAGAGCCAGGATGGCCTCTCGCACGCCCATGCCAGCCGGGGCACCGATGGTGACTGTCCCGGCCGCCCAGGCCAGCGCATAGACCCAGATCACGCGCGGCCAATCGAGTGTGGCTTGCGGCCAGCCGGCGTGCAGCAGGGCCAACAGAACAACCCCGGAACCCAACAGGAACCCGGCGTGCAGCAAGAGCGACGGGGCGAGCAGCTTGACGGTCCGGGCGAGCGACAGGTGCGGCAACGGGTGCATGTGGTCGGCCACGCGCGGCAGCCGCCGCAGCACTTTGTCGATCGCGGGCCAAGCGAGCAATCCCCCGACGATGGCCGCCGCCAGAAGCGGCAGGGAGACGGCGGCGGTCGCGGCGGAGCGCGTCGCCAAGGCGCCACCTACGCCGATGATGCCGGCCGCTAGCAGAAGGCTGGCCATCTCGATTACGGCGCTGGCGGCCAGGGCGGGGTGCGTCAACCCGAGACGCCGCCCTACCACCTGCCGCCCGACGATGTGGAATACGTTGCCGGGCAGGTACTTGGCGATCTGGGTCCGGGCCCAGACCGCATAGGCCGCCGACGGGCGCGGGCGCTGTCCATAGACGCCGACGACCCACCACCACGCGAGGGCGAGCAGCACTGATAGCAGCACGTATGCGCCCGCCCCCAACCCAATCGCCAGCAGCAGGTCGCGACCGGAGAGCGCCTGGCCGAGTTGGCGGGCATTCGTCGAGATGACCCAGATCACCCAACCCAGCGCGGCGAGGGCCAAGCACAGGCCGGCACGTCGAATCCAGCTCTTGACCGGGCCGGCCTCGGGCCGAGTCCCCGCGTGACGGTCGTTCGCGCTCACGAAACCGCCTGAGAGCAGCGGGCGGCCGGTCGCACCGGTCGCCACCAGGTTTGCCGGAATCGATCAGCTACCACGCTACGCACTCGTTGTCGCCGACCTGCGCCGGGCCAACAGCATGATCCAGGGCAACGGGCGGCGCTCGGCCACGATGTCGAAGCGGCCGGCGACCAGCCGCCGAACGGCCCGGCGGGACAGGTGTTGAATGTGCCCGGGCGTGTTGCCCAGGCGTGAAAGATACTTGCCGCGCGCGACGTTCAGCAGTCGCCACACCGGCTCCCACGGGACACTGACCAGAATATGCCCGTTGCAGACTCGCTCGATCTCTTGTAGAGCGCGCGGGGGATCCTCCAGATGCTCGAGGACCTCGCAGGCGATCACCAAATTGTAAGCACCGTCGGCGACGGGCAACTCGTACACCGAGGCCGTCTCGAACGCACGCCCGGGATAGCGTGCGCGGGCCTTGGCGATCTCGTCGGCACTCACGTCGGTTCCCAAATACTTCGGGGCCCCCTGCTCGGTCGCTCCGGGCGGGCCGAGCAGCTCGACGGCCAGCTCGCCGGTAGCACACCCCACCTCGAGGATGTGGCTTGGGGCCGCCAGGGCCACAAGCTCCCTGGCACAGTTTACGAAACGCTGCACCATCGCGCGGTGAATCGGGTTTCGCGAGCGATACTTGTCGAAGTAATTGCCGGGGACGAAATCAGCCGGCAGGGGCGGCCGGGGAGCTTCGGCACTTTCAGTGACTCCCATCGCCCTGCCTCCGCGAACGCTCGAGATACTGCAACTCTTCGAGCAGGCGGCGGTTGATCGCCTGCAAGTGGGCGATGACGGCGATCGCGATCATGAACACGCCGCAGATCGCCAGCACGGCCGCCGCGATCACCGATTGCACGTGCCCCCTGCCCTGCCCCAGGAACCAGGCCAGGATCAGGTAGCGCACCGCCAGGAACGTCGCCGGCAACAGGAACACCACGGCCAGCGCTCCGAAGATCTGCGTCGGCCGGTAGATCAGGTAAGCGCTGAGCATGGTCATGATGCTGCGGCGGACGTAGCCGGCGACGCTCTTGACCAGTCGGCTGGGGCGCGTCGGGCCGGTGACGCGAATCGGCACGTCCACCACGCGCAGGTTGCTCTGCCCGGCCTGGATGATCATCTCCAGCGTGTAGGTGTATTCGTTGAAAACGTTCAAGCGTAAGGCGGCGTCGCGCGTCATGGCGCGGAAGCCGCTGGGCGCGTCGCGAATGTCCGTCTCGCTCAGGGCGCGTACCACGCGGCTGCCAAGCCGCTGCAGCAAGCGTTTGGTCGGCGAGAAGTGGCGGATGCTCTCGATCGGGCGGGCGCCGATGACGATGTCGGCCCGACCTTGCAGGATGGGCTCGACCAGTGTGGGGATGTCGCGGGCGTCGTACTGGTTGTCGGCGTCGGTGTTCACGATCACGTCGGCCCCGTGCTCGACCGCCGCCCGCAACCCGGCCATGAAGCCCCGGGCTAGGCCCTGATTCCCGTTCATGCGCACGATGTGGTTCACGCCCGCCGATTGGGCGACCTCGACCGTCCGATCCGTGCTGCCGTCGTCGATGATCAACACCTCGACCACATCGAACCCCGGCACCTCGCGCGGCAACGCCGCCACCGCGACCGGCAAGGCCTCTTCCTCGTTGTAACACGGAATCTGGATGATCAGCTTCACGTCGGCCTTACCTCACGCGTCCGCAGCCGGCTCGGGCCAAACGGGCTGCCTCACCTCACTGCGCGCAGCAACTCGTTCAGTAGCCTCAAGCGTTTTATACCTCACACCCGCCGGCACGTTAAATGATCAAATGGTTAAACGGTCGAATGGCGGTGAACCGGCCAGCGCCCGGCCCCGCCGCCGGCTGAAAGAGTGAGGTCGCGTACCCAGTGTGGCACGGCCGTGTCGGCCGTGTGACGGCTCAGTAGCTCTTCCGTCTCCCACTCTGGAAGGGCGGGGCACTCACAGAAAGCCCAAAGACACGGGCGGACAAGCCGCCCACGGCACCCGGCGATCGACACGCGCCGGCCGCCGCAAGGCTATAATGTCCGCGGGGCGCGGTGTCTTCACGGGAGGCCGGCAGCGATGGATCGATTGGCTTTTTCTGCAACGTGCGATACGCGAGGGGTGGCATGGGCAGGCCCCGACGCAGGCGGGGTTCGCCCGTGGCCTAGGCAACTGTCGCACGGGCAGGTCTTTGACCTGCCCATGGCACCCGGCGAAGACACGGGCGGGCAAGCCGCCCGTGGCACCCGGCGGCGAAGGCCCAAGTCGCTCGCCGGTAGCGTCGTGCTGATCGTATTGCTCGGGCTGGGGCTGGGCGGCGGGTGTACGCACGTGATCAGGGAGAATGCGGACTACTTCGTGGACGGGCCGCAGCAGTTGGACCCGCCGAACGGAATTCTGTCCGCCGGGACCGGCGTCTGGATCATCGGGTGGGAGGAGGACTACAGGCGCGTCTGGACGCTGGACTTCGTGATCGGGTACGTGTGGGAAGACTCGATCGTGACGCAGTCCGAGTGGAGGAAGATCGAGAAGCGGCGCAAAGAGAGGGACGAGGCGGTCGAACGCCGGTCCGAGCAGAAGACCACCGCGCCATTGGGGCAGCGCTGAGGCGGGGCTTTCACCACCAAGAAGCTATGAAGCCGGGTCTCCTGGTGGTCTATTACCACCGAACGGGCTCGCCGTTGGGGCGGCCCAAAGATGTTTCGGTTCATCTTGAAGGAGGCCCGGCGATGACGATTTTCGCGATTGATCTTGGTTTGAGCAAGTCGGTGTTTTGCAGGTTGGATACGGCGAGCGGCGAAGTGCGATTCGGGTCGTTTGCGACCCACCAGGAATCGCTGCGCAAGCGGCTCGAACGCGAACGCCCCGACCGCGTCGTGGCCGAGATCTGCCCGCTGGCGGCGATGGTGCACGACGTCGCCAGCGTACTGGGGATCGAAGTCCAGATCGCCGACACCACCCAGGACGCCTGGCAATGGCGCAACGTCAAACGCAAGACCGATCAGGACGACGCGCTCAAGCTCGCCCGATTGTCGGCCTTGGGACAGATCAACTGCGTACACATTCCGTCGCCGGCGATGCGTCAGTGGCGCAAACTCGTCGAGCAGCGGGCCACGCTGGTCGCCGACGCCACGCGTTGCAAGAACCGCATCCGCGCGCTGCTGGCGGTCCAAGGCCTGCAACTGCCGCGCGGCAAGAACGGCTGGACGGAGACGACGCTGGCGGCGCTGGCCGAACGGGCGCGTCCGCTGGCCGAGTGCGAACTGCTCGATTCGTGGCGCGGCAGCTTGCACATCGAACTGCAACGCCTGCAAGCCTCGGCCGATCTGCTCGAGCAGCTCGACGCGCGGCTCGACGCGTTGGCCAAGGGCGATCGGCGGACGGTCTTGGTCGATACGGCGCCGGGCGTGGGCCGACGCACCGCCGAGGTGCTCGTGACGGTGCTGGACGACGCCAGGCGCTTCAAGAGTCCGCGCCAGGTGGCGGCCTACGCGGGCCTGACGCCGCGACGCTATCAATCGGGAAAGATGGATCGGCAGGGTCGCATCAGCAAACGCGGCAATCCGCTGTTGCGGGCGGTGTTGAACCAGGCGGCCTGGGCCGCGGTGCGCTGCGACCCGCGTTTCCGGGACCTGTTCCTGCGGATCTGCGGCGGCGGCAAGCGACGCCGGAAGCAGGCGATCGTGGCGGTGATGCGCAAGCTGCTGGTCGTGACCTGGGCCATGCTGCGCGACGAACGGGCGTACGAATCCCGGCCGGCGCCGCCCGCCGCCGCGGCGGCCTGAGCGATCGGCGAAGAACCGGAGAGTGCTTTTTCCCCTCCGGAGAGTGAGGGGATTGTCTTCCCTCGGGAGAGCCCCGGGTGACCGGACCATCAGGCAAGGGTGAAGGTCGAACACGATGGGTACGGCGACAGACCGTTTTGTGTCTTGGGCGTCGTGTCCGGCGGCTTGCCGACCGGCACACGGACAGCCCGCCACCAAGAATTCGTCGTCGCCGCATAGCTGAATGGGGCGCGCAACCGAAAGGTCAAGAACGCGCGCAAAACCCGAATAGAAGAGTGGCCCCATCATCTCGACCCGCCCTTGACAGACCCGGCTACATAGAAGACACAAAGGCACGAAGAGAAGCCGGGTTTCTGCGGGTAGTGTGCGTTGCCGGTGTTCACACCGGCGAGACGCCGGTGCCACACAAGCGGGGTGAGCCAGATTCCTCGGGAGCTTCGCTTCCTCGGAATGACAGGCAGGACAGACCGTTACGTCAGGTTCATGGTCATGAGGAAGACGGCGTTGGCGTCGGTTTTCTCCAGCCGGGCGCGGAGCAGCTCGACCGCCTCGACCGGATTCATGTCGCTGAGTACGCGGCGGAGCAGGTAGACCTTCTCCAATTCCTGCGGGTCCATCAGCAGCTCTTCTTTACGCGTGCCGGAAGCGGAGATGTTGATGGCCGGCCAGATGCGCTTGTCCACCAGGCGGCGGTCGAGGTGCAGCTCGGAGTTACCGGTGCCCTTGAACTCCTCAAAGATGACC